>JAFAZK010000265.1 GCA_019239825.1 Verrucomicrobiota bacterium
TATGGAGCTTTCTGCTCGAGTATTCCAGGTCTCCATCGCTCCGAATTTGCTATCGGCTATTGGCTATCGGATATGCGCGCTTCGCGCTTGCCATCAGCGCCACAATCTGTAGTATCTTCAGTCGTCATGGCCACCTATATCTATGAGACGGTGCCCGACTCCGCCGAGATTCCAGCGCGGAGGTTTGAGGTTCGGCAGAGCATGCTTGATGCGCCGCTGACTCACGATCCCGAAACCGGACAGCCTGTACGGCGCGTCATTTCCGGCGGTTTTGGGCTCATGACGGGGCCCAAGAATGCTCCTTCTACAGGGTCTTACTCTCACTCGTGTGGCTCTGGCCACTGCGGATGTTGTTAGCGTAGAATTGATGTCTACAGATACCCAGCCTGGGCTCTTTCAGGACTCGGCGCGGTCAACAGTTGTTCCGGCCGGCTCACGGAACGGGAACGGTCATTCCAGCCAGATCAAGAACTACGTTCTTGATACAAATGTTCTGCTGCATGATCCCCATTCCGTCTATCGGTTCGCCGATAATCACGTCTGGATTCCAATCGACGTGCTCGGCGAGACAGACAAGTTCAAGAACGAACAGACTGAGCGAGGAGCGAACGCTCGTGCAGTCCACCGATTTTTGTCCCGCTGTTTTAATCAGAATCGCAAGCTAGTGACTAACGGGGCCAAGACCCCGGGCGGCGGGACGATTCGGATCGCGGTCAACGAGTTTCTTGGCGACCTCAAGACCAACAAAGAGTTTCGCCGGTTTCAACAGACGTTCCGCGACCTTGAGCATCCGGACAATCGCATCCTGGCCTTTTGCCTTTACATACAGAGTAAACATTTAGAACGCACGATTCTGGTCACCAAAGACCTGAACATGCAGCTGAAGGCTCTCACCATCGGCATCGAAGCTCAGGATTACGAGAATGACAAAGTCGCTTTGGCCGACGTGGAAGATTATGGGCATCCGATCATCGAGATCGATCCCAAGAGTCTGCAGCGGTTTGCCAGTTCGCGGGAACTGCAGCTCGAACCAAAGCCGGCCGCAAACCTGGCCTTGAACGACTATGTGTTCCTCTCCGGCGGTGATAACAAATTGATGCCCGCCCGGCATTTTGGGGGAGGACTGTGCCGGCGCTTAAATCTTCCGCCTGCGCTGATCAACCCACGCGGCGTGCATTTGAAGCCGATGAACCTGGGGCAGCAATGTTTATTGGATGCGCTGCTGGATCCGGAGATAGCCTTGGTGACCTGCTACGGGCCGGCTGGCACCGGCAAGACGCTATTGGCGGTTGCGGCAGGGCTACATCTTTACTGGAGCGATGTCTTCAGCGGGATCACGGTGAGCCGGCCGGTGGTGGCTATGGGTGACACGCTTGGTTATTTGCCAGGCACGCTTAACGAAAAGATGAAGCCGTGGCTGCAGTCCATTTACGATGCGTTCGAGTTTTTGCTGCCACCTAATGCGCCGTCCGACGGCTCGAAAAAGGTAAAACGGAATAAAACAGAGCTGAACGGGATGGCAGCTCCGGGCCCACAGCTTAGACCCTACGAACAACTGATCGACCAGGGAGTCGTTGAAATTGAGGCGCTTTGTTATATCCGTGGGCGCTCAATCCCGAAACGCTATTTTGTCCTGGATGAAGCTCAGCAATTGACTCCGCTCGAGGCTAAGACTGTGGTAACGCGAATGTCCAAGGGCTCCAAACTAGTCATGGTGGGTGACCCGGCACAGATCGACAACCCGTATGTCGATAGTCGTTCTAATGGTCTGGTCTACACGCGTAACCGGCTGAAAAATCGAGCGATCACGGCTCATGTTTGCCTTACAAAGGGTGAACGGAGCGCCCTGGCTGAGGCCGGGGCGTCGTTGATGTAGCGTTGGTAGGCGAGGCTCCCGAATCGCCTGATGGCTTTTGCGGAGGATTGGATTGTCGCGCTAGACTCGATGTGGCTAGACCGACCGACGCGCCGAGCCGTGGCCCGGCGCTAGACCACCGGTTAGAGTGACTGACGTCTGCAACTGAAAATAGGCCAATTACTGCCGAGGCGTTGGTGCGACGATATTCCACGCAGACGTCGCCGCATGGATCACCGTTGTTAGCGCTTTTTCTGGGCCAAACGAGTGGTGGGGTTGTGCGGTGGGTTTTTCCTGGTGGCAACGTCCTGGGCCACCGGCTCGGCGCGGTTTTAGGCATCGGTAGGCGATTAAATTGCATCCGTCAGCAGCTTCGCGACCAAATTGCGGTTGTTCGGGAGTCTCGCCCTACCAAAATCCTTCTCTTTTTCGGTTGCTAGGACCCCTAACGTCGATAGCATCCGGCTGTGTTGTCCGTTGTCTTTTATCACTGCTGCCCATGAGAATTGCTTTAGATGCGATGGGCGGCGATTACGCCCCGAAAAATACTATCGAAGGTGCCGCCCTGGCGCTTAAGGCCTTGCCAGAGATCGAGAAGCTGGTTTTGGTCGGCAATACTCCCACTATCGAAGCGGAATTGCAGCGCGTCGGATGCCAAGACTCGCGCATTGAGATTTTTCACTCCACCGAGGTAGTCGATATGCATGAATCCGCTGCCAGAGCCGTCCGGCAGAAAAAAGACTCATCCGTCTCGCGCTCGATCGACCTGCTCAAGAATCAGACGGTCCAAGCTATGGTTTCTGCCGGTCACACTGGCGCCGTCGTGGCGGCGTCTGTGCTGAAGTTGCGAACCCTGCCCGGTGTGATCAGGCCCGCCGTCGCTTGTTTAATTCCAACCGAAAACAAAGTGTTCGTGCTGATCGACGCGGGCGCGAATCCCGATTCCGATGCTCATCACATGGTTCAATTCGCCATCATGGGCAGCATCTATGCGCGTTATGTGCTCTCCCGTCAGAATCCGCGAGTCGGCCTAATGTCGATCGGCGAGGAAGACACGATCGGAAACGAAACCACTAAAGAAGCGTTTAAGCTTTTGAAACGAACCCGGCTGAATTTCTACGGTAACATTGAGGGGTTCGATCTGTTTGCGAATCCGGTTGATGTGGTGGTGTGTGATGGATTCACCGGAAATGTCGTGCTTAAGACTGCCGAAGCGGCCGCGCTCGCTATCTTTGCGTCTTTAAAGCATCAACTCTTCAAGAACCCCATTCGCAAGTTGGGAGCATCTTTTGCCAAAGGCGCCTTCCAGACAATTCGCCGGAAAATGAATCCGGATACCTACGGAGGCAGCCAACTACTGGGAGTCAACGGCATCTGCATTATCGCGCACGGGGCCAGTTCTCCGCTAGCGGTCAAAAACGCCATTCGCGCGGCTGCAGACTCGATCAAGTACGAGTTGAATCCTCAGATTACCAAAGAGATCGAGGCGTATGAGGAGAGTGTGAAAGAGGTAGGAGCCAGGAGCTAGGACGGCGGAGTCGGCGAATGGGCGACAGGGCGAATTTGGCTGTTTCTTTGGGATGGGTGGTCTAATCTGACTTGGCGTCCGCGGTCGATTCGCATCAATTTTCGAAACTTCTTGCGCAAACCTACTGGCTCAAAACCGGTGCGGTCGAGCTGAGCGAGAAAATCGCGTCATTGGCGCGCCGAGTTTTCGCCCTACCGGCCGCATTCGCCCATTCACCGTTTCGCCTACTCGCCCTTTCACCCATTCGCAACCCTTGCCGTGTCGAAAGAACCGGCTTATTGCGGGCTTGGGCTTATGAGATATCGAACTCTAGGAAATTCAGGAATTGAGGCATCAGTGGTCGGATTTGGAGCGTGGGCTCTTGGGGGATGGATGTGGGGTGGGACTGACCAAAACGATCCGGTAGGAGCGATCCATGCGGCAATCGATCATGGGATCAATTTGCTCGATACCGCGCCAATGTATGGTTACGGCCATTCGGAGAGCGTGGTTGGTGAAGCAATCAAGGGCCGCCGCGACAAAGTGGTTTTAGCCACCAAGTGTGGACTGAATTGGTGGAGCGAAGAGGGAGAGAAGTTTTTCGACGGCGATGAGCAGGGGCGCGCTCAAGATGAGGTGAAGTACAAGGTGTACAAGAATCTTCGGCCCAAAGAGATCCGGCATGAGGTCGAACAAAGCCTGAAACGATTACAGACCGATTGGATCGATCTTTATCAAACCCACTGGCAAGATCCGACCACCGCAACCGAGGACGCCATGGCCGAATTGGTTCGGCTAAAGCAAGAAGGCAAGATCCGGGCAATTGGTTGCTCGAACGCCACGCCGGACCAGATGAAGCGTTACCTGTCCGTTGGAGAATTGGATACCGACCAGGAACAGTATTCCATGCTGCAGCGGCAACACGAGCCGGGTAATTTGGCATTTTGTGCCGAAAACAATATTGCGTTTCTGGCTTATTCGCCCTTGGCCTTAGGAATCCTCAGCGGAAAAGTCGACCTCAATCGTAAATTCAATCGAGGCGACGTGCGCTTGGCTAATCCTTGGTATCAACCGGAGAACCGGCCGAAAATTGATCAACTGTTAAAGGCGATCCAAGCCGTAGCCGAGGAAAAAAGAGTGACGATTTCTCAGGTCGTGATCGCCTGGACCGTATCTCAGCCTGGCTGCACACATGCCCTGGTAGGAGCGCGTAACGGCGAACAAGCCATGGCGAATGCGAAAGCCGGAGAGATCGAGCTAACGCCGGGAGAGTTGAAAGCACTGCGAAGCGCAGTAGAGGCGACTGGGGCGTGATGGGAGAAGTGAGCAGTGAGAGGTTGTGCGGCCGCGGGCCGCGGCCGGTTCTCCTGGAGGGGAGCCGCTTTTGAAGGTTGCCCGTAACTTGAGCTGATCGCGCAAACAACTGTCGCATTTCTCGGGAGTTGTGTAGCAGGCGGCTCCCGGAAACGTCCCACGATGCGGTTCGGTTTATCGTGTCGCACCGGTAGGAACGAAATGAATGGCGGTGGGTTGTAGGGCATCAGGAGGCGTTCGCGGGAGCCGCCTGCTAGCACGCGCCCAACCGGTAAACGCGGGAGTTTAGAAATGTACGTGCAAACGGGTTTCGGGTAAAAGCGGCTCCCCTCCATCGTGTCGCTCCTAGATTCTAGCTCCTAGCTCCTATATTCTTCTGCATGTCTCTTCCCATCATTGGCATCACTATGGGCGATCCGGCGGGGGTTGGGCCGGAGGTGATTATCAAAGCGTTGGAGCATCGCAGCCTATATAAGATTTGCCGGCCATTGGTGATTGGAGACGCGAAGCGTTTAGAAGTTGCAAGCGGAATCCTGAAGTTATCGAAACCGATTCGGTCGATGTCTCGATTAGAGGAAGCGAGATTTGATGAGTCAGAAATTGAATGTCTGGACCTGGCTCCGGTTCCCGAAAAGACGCCTTTTGGCCAACTGTCCGCTGTCTGTGGGGAAGCGGCGTTTCGCTTTCTAGAGAGAGCAATCCACCTGGCGGTGCAAGTTAGTATTGACGCGATCTGCACCGCGCCACTGAACAAGGAAGCACTCCATCTGGCCGGTCATCATTATCCGGGACACACCGAGATTTTGGCCGAGTTAACCGGGACCCGAGAAGTGTCGTTGATGTTAGTGGGTCCAAAGCTCAAAATCATTCATGTCACCGCGCACGTCGGTTTAGCGGAAGCGATTCGGCGGATCGACACGGCGTTGGTAGAGCGGACCATCGCCCGTGGTCGCGAAATGTTGTTAGGCGACGGCGAACCTCGCATTGGTGTTTGCGGGATCAATCCGCATGCGGGTGAGAACGGGATTTTTGGTGAGGGAGAAGAGGAAGAAAAGATCTCGCCAGCGATCGAAAAGTGCAAAAAAAAGGGGTGGCTAGTCCAAGGACCACTTCCCGCGGATACGCTCTTTTATTTGGCGGCGTCCGGCCGTTTTGATTTGGTCGTGGCGATGTATCACGATCAGGGTCACGGCCCGTTTAAGGTCTTGGGCATTGAAGACGGTGTTAACGTAACCGCAGGGTTACCAATCGTACGCACGTCGGTCGATCACGGGACCGCATTTGATATCGCCGGGACAGGCAAAGCAGACGAGAGAAGTATGTTAGCTGCTCTGCGGTTAGCGACGGAGTTGGTGAAAGTGAGACGTGAGAAAGTGAAAAGTGACAGGTGAAAGAGCTATTAGTCCGTAGAAACATCGGCGGCGCGCGCCTTTCACCTTTCACATCTTCGCCGGTCCGGGGAGCTCATCCCTATCGTTGACCGCTTAAATAGGGAAAATGTCCGTTCCTTTATCTTTTGTCAGAATGAAGGTGCTTTCGGCCGGATCATTGGGCAAGGTTGTTCAACTCGATGACCATAGCGGCAGTGAATCTCAGCAGAGCAGAAGTTCACGGCACGAAGGCTAGAGTTCTATGGATCCTTTTCGGACATAGAACTTACTGGTTGGGCCAGTTGGCTGCCTGGGCCGGGATTTGGTTGTTATTTTGCGCGATCTTCGTTGCGGCGTTAAACGATGCCAGGACGACCTATTTTCTGATCGATGAGTTCTTTTTCTGTTTTCTCGGTATAGTCGCCACGCATTTCTTACGCGCGATTTTCTTTTTCCTGCATTGGGATCGTCTAGGTTTGGTCTCTCAATGGCCGCGGTTGCTACTGGTGATCTTATTCCTGAGCGCGGGCGAAGCGTGGACTTTTATTTCGTTTCGTCCGCCGCTGCATCACGAAGTATCGACTCGAATCGTTCCTCACGCGCTATCCCAAGGCGCGAGAATGCATCGACCGGAAAATGGCGAGAGCCCGTTTCCTACTGTGGCCAGATTCTCTTTCCAGTTTGCTAAGTCTTTACTAACCTTGTTTGCCTGGGCCGCCATTTATTTTGGTTACCGGTTACAACAGATGCTCAAGAGTGCGCAGCTCGATCGGCTGCGGCTGGATGCTGCAGTCAAGGAAGCTGAGTTAAAAGCGTTACGCAGTCAGGTAAATCCGCATTTTCTTTTTAACAGTTTAAATACGATCCGGGCCTTGATCGATGAAGATCGACTGAAAGCCCGGGAAGGAATTACGCGATTGTCGGAGTTGTTCCGGGCGTCTCTGCGGAGCTCTGAGGTCGACACAGTGGCGCTGCGGACCGAGCTGCAAACCGTAAACGCCTACCTGGCGTTGGAAAAACTACGGTTCGAGGATCGATTACAAATTGAGATGGATGTCGATCCGAAAGCCATGGAAATGTCGATTCCGCCCTTCGTGTTGCAGACATTGATTGAGAACGCCTTTAAACATGGAATTTATCCGCAATCGGCTGGCGGCCTTATCAGCTGTACTGTTCGAGCGACTCCGATCGGCATGAACGTTTCGGTGACCAATCCAGGCCGGTTGCCATCGGGAGAGAAATATCGAGAAAGCGGGATCGCGAATGCACGGGGCCGGCTCAAACTTATTTATGGCGCCAATGCGACACTGGACATCGTTCAGGATGAGCCAAAATTGGTGACGGTTAAGATGTTTGTACCCCAGAGCTAAGTATGAAGGCGCTGATAATTGATGATGAACGGCTGGCGCGGGCGGAGGTCCGACGTCTCTTGGACGATTTTGATTGGGTAAAAGTGGTGGGTGAAGCGGAAAACGCGGAGCAAGCATTAGCCTTAATTCAGGCGCAACAGCCGGATTTACTATTTTTAGATATCCAGATGCCGGATAAAACGGGGTTCGAGTTAATCGAAGAAATAAGAGGCGAGATGCCGCGGATCATCTTCACCACGGCCTACGATGACTTTGCCCTGAGAGCGTTCGAAGTGAATGCGCTCGATTACCTGATGAAACCGATCACCCCTGACCGCTTCGCGGCGGCGCTATCACGTGTACGCGAGGAACCGGTAGCTCCGGAGGATCAGTCCCCACTCCGGTCGTCCGATCAGGTGTTCGTCCGAGACGGCGAACGTTGCTGGTTTATTGCGGTCAGCAAGATCCGTCTTCTAGAGTCAGAAGGTAACTACACGCGGGTTCGGTTTGAGAACCAATCACCATTGATCTATCGATCGCTTAGCACACTCGAGCAACGGTTACCGGCCGACGATTTCTTTCGGATCAATCGGCAGCAGGTGATTAACTTGCATTTCATTGAAAGAATCGAAACTTGGTTCAGCCATGGTTTGAAGGTTTGGCTGAAGGGTGGGGAAGAGTGTGAAGTGTCACGGAGAGCGGCTCGAGCTTTTAGACAGAAGCTAAGCCTGTAGCCGAGATGGTATTTCTCCCTGCGGGACTGCCGGATTTTTTCCCCGAGGGATTGAATGATCGACGCGGCTCGACCGAGCATAGGGTAGGGGCGGTAGGGCGAAAATCTCGGCGCGCCAAAGGTGTTGCTAACTCCATTCGTTAAATCGCGCCGGATCTGAGCCGCGACTCCACGTTCGGGCATCGCCGAGGATGCATACGAACCCAGCGTCGTTCAATTCACAACGCTGTTGGAAACCACGTGCGCGCGGGCGGCTCAAATCCGTCGCGAGCAAAGCCAGCGACCGAACGACACCGTGGGCGCGCCGAGATTTTCGCCTACCGCCCCTTCTCCTGTGCTCATTCGAGTCGCAGGCAGAGTGAGAGAGTTAATTCAGCGGATTCGATGGGACTAAAGGGCAATAGCGAATTCGGGTTAACTGGTTAGGCTCTTTTCACCAACCAAAGGAATCTACTATGAACCGAAGAGAAGCGATCATCGCCGGAGTGGCCGTCGCTGCAGCGTCGGTTGCCGTGGCTCCCTCTGCGGCCGCCGAGTCCGCGCAAGAAGCAAACCCTGAACTGGAACAGGTTCGCGCGCTATTGCGAGCCCACGACGATGCCTTTACCAACCACGACATGGAAGGAGTATTGGCGAGTTACACAGAAAAGGCCGCTATCATGGGTTCCGGTCCCGGAGAAATCTGGTCAGGCCCAGACGAAATGAAGGCTGCCTATGAACACTTCTTTGAGATTTTTGACAAGGGAGAACAGAAATTCGAGTACCAATTCCGGATTGGCAAATTGGCTTCCGATATGGGCTGGATGATGACAGCCGGAAACGTGAATGGGAAAAAAGAAGGAAAGGAGTTCAGTTTTCCGCTGAATCTCTCTCTGACGGTCCAGAAGAATGAGGGTAAATGGCTGATTGCCGCGATGCATTTTTCTACCCTAACCGGTGGCGCATCGTAAGCGAAAAAGCTCCACAAATAACTTCAGGAGGTTAGCTATGAACGAAGCGGGACCGAATAACACGGCAGATGCCAGGCAAGAACCGGATCCGCTTTGCCGGCGGCGGTTTCTGCAAGGGTTGGGGAAGTGGTCGGCTGCTGCGATCACCGCGGTGCTGGCAGGCAAATGTCTGGTAAATCCGCCCGACACCAAGGCTGGCGCCTGGGTCAACCGCCGTGGCGGTGGTGGTGGCGGGGCGTGGGTGAATCGACGAGGTGGCTACGGTGGTGGCGGCTGGGTGAATCGAGGTGGGGGTGGCGGCGGCTGGATTAACCGATGGGGAGGAGGCGGTGGTGGGTGGGTTAACCGAGGGGGTGGCGGCGGCGGTTGGATTAATCGTTGGTAGCCACTTAAAACTCATCGATTGTGGAGGACCAAATACGTTGGCCCCTGGCTATCCTGCCAGCTGTTCTAGCTGAAAAGCTCGAGCAGAAGCCTTTCGTTGTCGTCGTTAGGAACCAAGCCGAGTTCCGGTGTTGGTTAAGCCGACCGCCCCTAGGTGTACAGTGACTGCAAGTCGAACAACTCCTGCGTGATCCCGATGTCTGGGCGTTTGCGTCCCACGGTATCTCTCAGATTCCAGTTGATGTCATCCTGGGTGACCCAGCTTCGGAGTTCCCTGACCTATACAGGTTGGTTGATGTTTGCGCGGTGCGCGACGTGCGGGTAAGCCTGTCTGCCGCACCCGGCCTCTTCCAGGCAGTAAAACTCGCAACCTCGTTGCGCCTGCCGATTCGAATCCTACCCGGCCAACCTACCCCGAAGTTGTCGGCGAACTGACCGAGACTTTGGAATTCTATCTTCATGGAACCATGGTTGAGGCGCCGGTCGAATTCTTTCATTCACTACTCGCTTCAGCCTGTAGTGCTGATTCGGGTTCCATTTGGACAATCCTCGAGGAAGATCCCGCGGCGTTTCTTCACTATGATGACGAGGGAATCCGAGGCTGCCACGATCATCCAAACGTCCCGGTGACGCGTTACGGCTAGCTGAATTTGTGGAGAGTCATTTCGAGAACCTGGTTGAACGAGGCGCCGAATGTGCCACCTGCCCTTGGAGCGGGGTATGCCGAGGGTACTTTAAGTGGCCAGATCCTTCTTACTCTTGTGCTGAAGTGAAGCGGCTACTAGCTAGGATTGACGCTGCTGCGAACGAGATGGCGACCTCGTTCCCTACTGTGGCGCCGTAGAGGGAAGTTCCGAGACTTTAACGATTGCCGGCGGATTCCATTTTCCGGTCAACGCTTGGGCTTTCGGAGCATAGAGACGCATCGTTAGATTAAAATGGCCCTCTGGTGCGGGGAGCCAGTTAGCCTCCTTATTCGGGCCTGGACTATTGCTCTGAAAATAGAGATCCAGCGACCCATCGGCGTTATACGTGAACGGCATCCAACTGCTTACGGCAAACCGGTTTAAGCTGTTAGCGACTTGGAAGCCTTCCTGATCATATAGCGTTATAGGCCAGAAAGCATCCGCGGGGTGAAAAGCACCTTTGTCGAAGTGGATCGTGTACTGGTTTACCCCATCCAGCGACTTACCTGACTCGTCACCGAGGTTCTGCGGGTAGATGGCATCCTCGGGCAGATTCGCGCCAAGACCCAACTGAGCGACAATGGCGCGTTTGAGATAGTAGTTACCATATACACCCATCGTATCGGTATTCATCGACCAGCCGTTTACAACTCTTGCCAGAGTAGGCAATTTCCATTTCATCAATTCCTGGGCGCCGTCCGGAACACGCTCGAGCCCCCGTTTCACAACTGGATCAAGCTTGTCCGTATCAAAGCTCTTGCCGGCCTCAAAGCCGATGCGCTTCATTAACGCGACAATCGGTCCGTCGGTGATGTGTGGAGAATGCAGCTTCATCAGCTCCGCGGCATACGCAAAGAACTTTAGGCCCGGCATCGTATCCACCTGGACCTTAGGCGGAGTCTTCATATCAACGGCTGGATCAATTCTGATCTGAACCGATACCGGGGGGGTCCCCCATTGGGAGAGTGGGGTGATTTTGTAATCCGCCTGAATTTTATTAACCGCACCGTAATCCTTAGGACCATCCGTCTTCGTACGGCCGATTATCCAGACGTAAGGAGTCGGAGCGTCAATCCGCTGCGTATCAATTGGCAGTTTGAACTCCTCGATTAATCGATCCTTCAGATCGGGCCGCCAACCCGGCGGAACGACAATGAAATGGCCGGCCCGAGTGCCGGTTGTTCTCCAGCCCGGCGAAGCAAATACATCTGTCCACATATCGAGCATGGGCAACAGATAATAGCGACCGCTGGTATCGGGGACGGAAACGATCATCGGCTCCTCGGTAAGATCAAGCCAGGCAGAGGAGTAGAGTGTATCAAAGTTCGGACGGACGACGGCTCTCATATCCGCAGCTGGATATTCAGTTATATTGACGAAAGTGTTCTTTGGCCCGCCCAACCCTTTGCCGGGCTCCACATTAGTTAGCTGTTTCCGGGTAATGTCCATCGTCACCAGTGGGTAAAAATAAAGGTAGGCGTCGACCCCAATCGCATAAGCCTCTTGCTCAGTTATAGACGATTGAGCTTCGGCTGACCTAATCGCAAGAGACATCGCAAAACAGCTCGATAGGACGGTCACAAGGAGACTTCGCTTCATAGATTTTTAGGTACGCTGCGGCAGCCTAGATTCCCCTGATCAAAGTTTACTATTGTACTAAAGGGCAACATTCGGATGATAACGCGCAGCGGCCGTGGAATCCGCCGTAACTGCCGACGTACAGACTGACGCGCTGTCTAATTTGTCGAAGCGTGACCGCAGCAAAAATCGGCCGATGGAGCAGATCTGTTAAGAGTAGCTATTTCGATACCCGGAGATGGATGCCAGGAAACTTTACTATGGGATCGATTTCCTGGGATTGGTTATTCGCTGGCAGTTCGGCTCCGGCGAGGAACGCCAGTTTTAATGTTTCGGCTGCGATAGCGCAGTTCTGATCCCCACCGTCTTTGCAGATCGGGTTGGCAATACCGATTACTTGCCCAGATTCGTCGAGAACCGGCGCGCCACTGGAACCCGGCGAGATTGCCGCTGTGATTTGCATCGAAGACCGGTCGTCCCGAAGTGCCGAGATGATTCCGGCCGAAACGGTCGTCTGCAGTCCTTCCGGTCTGGCAATCACGACTATGCGTTGGCCTTCCACGACATGGACAGCACTGCCCAGCCGGAGATGGGGGACACCGGTTGCTGCGAACTTTAGCAGCGCAAGGTCTAGGCTAGCCGATCGGAAAATCACGGATCGAAAGATATATATAGCTCCGGTGCTAGTCTGCGCGAGTAAGTCAGCGGCCCCCGCGGTAACATGATTATTCGTCACTAGCACTCCGTCGTCAGTGATGAAGAATCCTGTGCTTGTTTGGTAAGGCTCTTGTTTCGCATCGACTGCGATAATCTTAACAACCGCCGGTTGGGCGTTAGTAACTATCTCGGAAGCGGTGTATGCGCCGAGGTTTATCAACGAGCAAGGTGCCAGGCTAAGAAGCAAGCTGGCTATTGGGAGAAACGCTTTCATAAAAGTCAGATTGGTCTGCACCGGAATCGAGCGCCTGGCCAGCAATTCGACTACATTTAACAGATATCCGGGAATCTCGTTCGTTCGTGCTCAAGAAAACCTTGAGATCGTCTTCCCACTTCGATCTTCTCGCTAGGAATGCACCAGCCTCCTTGAGCTGGGCAGTCACGTTCGCGCTCGCAGAGCTATTGATAACCACCAACTGGATTGCTTGCCAATAATTTGGCTTTCGCAAGATGCGGACGAAGTCCGCTGCGCATAGGCCGGGTAGTTCAGAATCAAGTACAATGAGGCTGTAAGGAATGTGAGCCAAGATGCCAAACGCGTGTTCTGCCCGGGTGACTGCGTGCACCAACCAGCCGTGCTCGCGTAATATTGTTATGACCGAAGTCCGAAGGCGGTCTGCTTCGTCGACAACCAGAGCAAACTTCAGGCGATTTGTCTGATGCCAAGCATTCCACTTGTGATTAACGACAGGCGCTTCCATACAGCGAAAGGAGGAAACAAAGGTTAGATTGCTTGAGGTTAGTCGACCTCAGAGGGGTGAAAAGAAGTTCTTGATCTTTTGAACGCGTAATCTGCGTTTCGCTCTTTTCTGGAGCCGAAGATCGCTTCGTCGTAAGATCTCGCCGATTAGTAAGGGAAAGTCGCTGAGAGTAGGACTGGTTGAAGAATGCTCGAGTCCGTTGTCCCGTATGCTTTGATTTTCGGATGACATATCAAGATCTCAGTTATGGTGACCTACAAGTACCCTTAGTTAGCCAGTAGAATTGTGCGGTTCGCTGAAGCGACGGCTATCAATTAGATACTTAGGTCGTCTAGCCGTCGACCAGTCGAGATGGAAATCTAACAAAATCGATCCAGTGCTCAATTGGACCTTAGGTCAATGGACTAAAGTCCAATTGAGCGCTTCTGGGATGTGCATACGCTCGCGAAAGGCGCGGAGACCGACTCCCTGGATTCGCCTGCGTCTACCATTAAGGAAGGCGATGGATAAGCGTTGGCTATCTGAACTGTTAAATGACGCAGCTTTTCCGTCGCTCGCGTTGGCGGCGGCTGTAAGTCAGATCAAGGTGGGAGCTAATAAGAATACTGACGTCAGCCACTATGAGGCCCGATCAGTTGAAGTTCAGGTAGAGGGCTGTTTTCAACAAGATGCTGGAAGGCACGAGGTGAGTACGCCGGGAAGGAGCCGCACAGGCGCAGAGAGACCTGGGTCGAACCAAGATGCGGTCCGGAAAGAGTAGTGCGCGCTATGGCAATGTTCGTATTTCTCTGTTGCTATCTAATATTTCTCATGGCCATTACAGCATCGTCTCCGTAGGAGCTATTGAGAACGAAGCTTTTCTGTTCCGGAGAGAATAAATGATAGTGGTTGCCTTTATCCCCGGAAACTAACTGACTGTAGTGGGCCATTGTCCCCGACGGACTAGATGATCGTAGCTTGGTAATTTAGTGCCAGGGAAACCGCAAGAAAGGGGATCCGTCCTGTAGGGAATAGTATGAATGCGGTCCGTATGCATCCCAGGCAGTAAACGGACTGGTTGCGATTATTACATCCCTCCGGGACAAAGGCCACTTCCGCTGGCTCGCTCGATCGCCGGTTCCATTTGTTATTTGCTATTTGGAACGAGCCTCAGACGAGGCCCGCGCCGCCTTGATGGCAGCGAGCAGCACCTCCCCATCTATCGGCTTTTGGAGAAAAGCCGCCACGCAACGTTCTGCCATACGCTCACGATCCTCAGGCGCATCCCGCCCGGTTATGACTACAATCGGAATCCGAGAGCCGGCACGCGCCAGTTGGTACTCAACCTCAAAACCGTCCGTTTCCGGCATATGCAGGTCAAGGATGACACAGTCCGGAGCATGACTTTTTAGTGATTCCAAGAACTCAGCTCCAGAGGCAAACGTTTCGACTTCAAATCCCGCGACGCGTAACAGCCGAGAAAGAGCCCGGCGCACGGGCTTTTCATCGTCGACGACAGCCACCAGGGACGCATCCATGCTCATCCAATTACCGTAAGTACCCTGACGCACAGGGTCAATTAGACCTTAGGTAAACAAAGCGACTCATCACAAAAATGACAAATGGCCACCTACGACGGCTGAATTCCTGCCCGTTCCGCGAGCCGGATTAGTTCAGCCAATGACCCTGCCTTAATCTTGTCCATGACTCGGGCCCGATGGACCTTGACGGTTTTCTCGACTGTCCCAAGCTGGGCCGCGATCTGCTTATTCAGTTTCCCGGAGATCACATGACAAAGCACTTCGCGCTCCCGCGGAGTAAGCGTGGCGAATCGCTTCCGAATTTCTGCTACCTCGGCGTTAACCTGGCGTGCGATTCGATCCTTTTCCATCGCGCCCCGCACAGCCTCGATCAGGTCAGTCGCATCCACAGGTTTGGTTAGGAAATCCGTGGCGCCGCCTTTCAGCGCTTTGAGGCCTGAGGGGAGGTCGCCATGGCCGGTGAGGAAGATAATTGGTAACCGGCTGCCCCTGGCGGCAAGCATTTCCTGCAGCTCAAGGCCGTTCAGGGTTGGCATCGCTAGATCGAGTACTAGGCAACCGGGTGCGCTCGGATTGTAGCGCTCGAGAAATTCCTGGGCAGAAGCAAATACGGCCACATTCAACCCTGCAGCCTCAAAAAGATGGGTTAGGGCTCGCCGTATTGACGGATCGTCGTCGACTACAAAAACGGTTGCGGCCCAACTGCTCATTCGGTGCCTCGTGCGGCCGCAGGCAGAGTGAACTGAAATGTCGCTCCGCGCTGAGGATTGTTGACGGCCCGTAGTTCGCCGCCATGAGCGGAAATGATCGTCCGGCAGACCGCGAGACCCAATCCCGTTCCGACTTTCTTTGTCGTGAAAAATGGTTCGAAAATACGCTCTAATCCCTCAGGTGAAATTCCGCGGCCTTGATCCGAGAGGGATACGCGGACCTCTCTGCCGCCCGCAACTTCGGTGCGCACGAGAATCCTGCGCTCAATCGCCTTGACCTCCGCCATCGCGTCGCA
>JAFAZK010000336.1 GCA_019239825.1 Verrucomicrobiota bacterium
GAATCCCTTGGCAGAACACTTCTTCCCTAATCAGAATCCACTGGGCAAGGGTATCAGCGTACAGGATGAGGGACATGGTGTTAGAGATTGCATCATTGTCGGGGTAGTTCCGCATCTCCGCTACAAAAGTCCCGGACAAGCAGAGAACACTTTTCAGGCGTATTTTCCATACAGCCAATGGTGTTATGACGGTGAATTCCTGATCTTACGTTCCCAAGTTGATCCGGCCGCATTGGTACCAGCCGTTCGCGACGCAGTCGCATCGATTGATCCCGGCATACCGATCTTCGATGTGAATACCTACGATGACGTGATCTCCCAGCAGTTAGTGACTCGCAGATTATCGATGCTGTTGGTGAGCTTGTTCTCGGGCGCCGCGCTCTTCCTGGCGGCCATTGGTCTTTATGGGACTCTCGCTTACTCAGTCGGCCAGCGGAGGCGCGAGATCGGCGTCCGGATTGCGGTTGGAGCGCAACGCCGCGATATCCTCAAGCTAATCACAGAGCAAGGGCTCAAACTCGTTGCACTAGGCCTCGTGCTTGGTCTGGTGGCGGCGTTGATTCTTACACGCTTTGTCGGGAGTGTTTTATACGGAGTCACCGCTACCGATCCAGTTTCAATCGGCTCCGCGATACTGATCCTGGCTCTAACAGCGTTGCTAGCTTGTCTAATTCCCGCCGGAAAAGCGGCGAAAGTCAACCCTACTGAAGCGCTCCGCGAATGAGCACCAAATTCACGACGGAGAGATAAAGTAGACAAAAAATAAAAGCGCATGGTGAGCTTTCGAGTCCTTCGTCGCAGTGGACCGCGAAGACCTCCCGGCATAGCATTTGCCCCCGGAGTCTGATTCATTCTGTATCGCCATGTTCTCCTTAGATCTCGCGTTCGCCCTCCGCCAGTTAGCAAAACGGCCAGGATTAGCGGCTACTATCATCCTCATTATGGCGGCCGGCGTCGGCGTGAATGCGGCCATCTTTAGCGTCGTTAACGCTGTGCTGTTAAAGCCGTTGCCCTACGCCGATCCCGATCGACTCGTGTTCATAAGCGGTACGAGTGGAACCGGGGAAAAAATACCAATCTCGTATCCCGACTTCCGCGATTGGCGCGCGCAACAGCACAGTTTCGACGCTATCGCCGCATACAATGTTCAAAACTTCAACCTGCTCATCAATGGTGAGACCCAGCACTTTGCAGGTGCTTTCATCACCGCAAACTATTTTCAAACCCTAGGATTGGTCCCCACGATTGGGCGAACATTTCTGGAGAACGAGGACAAAAGCGGCAGCGACCGGGTTGTGATGCTCAGCGAACGCCTCTGGCGAGAGCAATTCGGTTCTGATCCAAAGGTGCTAGGACGAACCATTGTCATGAATGCGATCACTTATCACGTCATTGGGATTGCGCCTGATAAAGTGATGCATCCCGCTAACATCGATCTTTACGCATCGCTTGGTCCGTTCAGTAATTATCCGATGTGGGCAGACCGGGGCAACCCTACTCTCTACGCCATCGGCCGGCTCAAACCGGCGGTCTCGTTGTCCGCCGCCAATGCTGATCTGCGGCTGATCTGTAAGGGTCTCGAGGCGCGCTACCTGGATACTAATGCCGGTCATTCCGTTATTATGACGTCGCTGCTCGATACCACGGTGGCAGAATATCGGGCCACCCTTTATCTGCTATGCGTTGCCGCAGGTTCAGTCCTGCTGATTTGCTGCGCCAACATCGCCGGCCTGCAATTGAGCCGAACGAATGATCGGCGAAAGGAACTCGTTATTCGGACGGCTTTAGGTGCAAGTCGTGGAGACATCATCCGCCAACTTTTAACGGAAAACGTGATCCTCTGTTTGGCTGGTGGCGCGCTGGGAATCCTTACTGCATACCGGTGTAACCAGAGTATCTCTTACCTCTTTCCTCGGAATGTATCTTGGTTCGAGACGGTTCATCTCGACTTCACCGTGATCGGCGTCATGGCCGGAATCACGATCAGTATGGGTGTCCTTTCCGGGTTAATCCCAGCGTTGAAAGCATCGAAAATCGATCCGAACCATACTCTGAAACAACACCAAGGGATCTCCACCACTGCGGAACGGAATCGCAGTCAACAGGTTTTGGTCGTTAGCCAGATTGCGATTGTCACCCTCCTACTGACTGGAACCGGATTGTTGATCCAAACACTTCAGGCGCTGCACCGGGTCGAGCCCGGGTTCGATCCGCACCATCTTATGATCGTGGGATTAAAACTCCCCGGCGTTCGATATCGGGACCGGCCGGAGGACCAAGCAACTCCTGATATGGCCAACCTTTACGCGCACATTCTTGAGAAAGTGAAAGCGGTACCCGGCGTGGATTCGGCTGCCATCAGCGATGATCCACCTTTTGTCCATATCCCGGTGCCCAGTCGCTGGCCTTTCGGAATAACCGGACAACCTGATGTCGAGCCCGGCAATGAGCCTTTTGCCGAGTATCAATCGGTTTCAAATGATTATTTTCACACAATGCGTCTACCGTTGTTGCGCGGCCGCCCGTTTGATAATCAAGACGTTTTCGGAAAACCGCTCGTCGCGATAATCGACATGAATTTTGCTAACCGATTCTTTCCGGGTCAGGATCCGATCGGTAAACAGATCAATGACGCTGGACCGGTCTCAAGCAGGCAGCAGTACCGAATCGTGGGCGTTGTACCGGCTGTGCGCCATGACGACCTTGGCGCGGAACCGCGGTTGGTTCAGATTTATGTGTCTGCGGCACAAAGTCCTAACCTGCAGGTGCGTCTATTAGTCAGAACTCTCGGTGAACCGAGCGCATTGGTCCAACCGATCCGGCGAGCGGTCCACGCGGTCGATCCAGAGGTACCGGTCTTTGACGCTCGCACGATGACGGAAGCGCTTTCATCAGTCATGGCCACCCAACAGTTAGCAATGGATTTAATCAGCTTCTTTTCTCTGCTGGCGTTGGGTTTGGCGGTTCTCGGTCTTTATGGGATCCTTACTCACACGGTTTCCCAGCGGGTTAGAGAAATCGGTATCCGCGTCGCTTTGGGAGCCAGTCGCCAACACGTTCTCGGGTTCATCCTCAAAGAAGGGATGATTCTCGTAGCCTTGGGTCTCCTGCTCGGACTATTGCTGGAAAGCGTTCTCGGTCCTGTATTCCGTGGATTCCTATACCAAGTCACCCCAGCCGATCCCGCCGTGCTGCTGTCCGCCGCTGCTATCTTCACAGCCATCGCGTTTGTCGCCTGCTTAGTGCCCGCGCTCCGCGCTGCGAACCTAGATCCGATTGATGCGCTCCGCGAGAGTTAAGGCTCGCTTTTTACCAGACATAGAACGGGTTATGTCCGATAATGTTGATGGGACAACCGCCATTTGGCCTGTCACTTCGCGATTTGTTTGGCATCGAATTTTGTGCGCTGTTTGGCACAATCCGTCTCGATAACAGAGTCGGGATTAACCCCGGAATGTTTGATTAAGATCCGCTGGAAGGTGCCATCGGAAACGACCATGCCGTTAGTGCACACCAACCGAAACAGACCGCAATGAAGTTGGTAAGCGCTGCTTTTGTCATGACTGTTCACAAGAACAACCTCGGGCCGGACTTGGTTCTTTTCCCAGGTCTCGAGGTGCTCAACCCGCGCAAAGCGGACAATGTGTTTCTGGAAGCCGCGCCGTGTTTCAGTCCGGATGCTCTGCTCTTGTGCGCGTACGGGAACCCAACCATTTTCACGCATCCCGTTGAGAATGGAGGAAGTAGGAAGAAAACTGTATCTTTCCGAGACGCCTTCGATTGGTTGGGAAGCGAAAACACTCGGAGCAAAACGGCGCATTTCATCATCAGAAATTGTAACCGTTCCAGAGACTCTCGATCTGGTGGAATTATTGTCTAAAGCGGTATTCATATTAGTCGATTGGTTAGTTGATTTTGTGAGCCGCAGCAGTGGCGAGGCTTTGGGAGCTGCCGGAACTTTTTCGATGTTCGGTTTCGGTCGAAAAAGTATGCTGGGCATATGATCCTCGGAAACGCACGACGCCCCATATTTGGGTCTCGTAATCGTCAGCAAAGTCGAAAATGAGCTCGTTTCAGACCTATTGCTTTCGGGTACTGTGTCGGCAGCTTAGCAGCCTCCTTTTGACCTTGACGCCATCGACCCGTGGCCGACGGGCAGCGCGAGGCCGGTGTTTACCCGCGCTACATCATGCTCGCCAGCGGGCGCTACGTGATGCTTGATGACGGCATGGGCTTTCGCTCGTGCCGTGGAAGCCGGTAATTGAGCAGCGGCTTGGACAACAACTCGTTGCAACGGTGCGTGGCGGCGGCGGGTCTTGGGAAATCGGTCGGCAGCCTGGGCCTCGACTTTAAGAATTCGGCTCGACGAATGGAAGAGCTATCCCGGCAAGACCGACGGCAGTAGCTTGAAGTAGATAGCGAAGTCGAGGACCGAAGTCGAGAGCTACGTGCCCCCACTCTGGTACCTGCTCGTACAAACGAGCGAGAGTTGGCGTCGGGTGTGATACCTGCCAGAAACCAGCGGCCAACATGATGGCGACGGCCAGCAAATCTTGAAGTTGCTCGCCAGTCATTGCACTGGCTTGAGTCAGTATCGCCACGATGTCGTTGTGGGCTTTGAAGGCATTGGTCTTGTAGCGCCGCGCGCGTTCTAAGTCCACGCTGCCTTCCAGGCTTAACGTCACATGGGTCAGCAAATCGCAGAAGATCGGGAGCGAAGTGATCGTATCCGCGACTACCCCCGCGATCTGAACTGGCTCCAGGCCCGCCCGACCGCGAAGCGCACCTTTGATTGCATCGCGCCACTGTCCCCAACCGCGCTCCGCCAATTCGAGGAGTAGTTCCTCCTTGTTGGCGTAATACCGGCGCACCCCCGTCCGGTGAAGGCCTGCACGCTCTGTGACGGATGCTACCGTAACGAAACGCACGCCGCCCAGGTCATGGGCAAGGGACTCTGCCGCGTCGAGCAAATCCTCGGAACGCTGCTGTTTATCTTCTGCTGATCTGGCTCTTTTTCTTATCCCTCAATTTTAACGCATCTCTATGTGCGTTACATCAAAAACTGTGCTATTTGCTAATAACGCATCACGATGTGCGTTAACTTTTACAAAGCGAAATAATAAACATGAAAATTGCAGAAAACCCTGTCGCCCTGATCACCGGGGCTTCTTCCGGTATGGGCAAAAACTTCGCACTGCGACTTCTTTCACAGGGCTACATCGTATATGGAGCCGCCCGCCGCATTGAGCGCATGCAGGACATCGAGACAGCCGGCGGCATCGCGCTAGCGATGGATGTCACCGACGACACCACGATGGTGGCTGGAGTCGATCGCATCATCCAGGAGCAAGGCCGGATCGATGTCCTCATCAATTGCGCTGGATACGGACAAATGGGCGCATTGGAAGACGTGCCTATTGATCTTGCGCGTCGCCAAATGGAAGTGAACATCATCGGCGTTGGTCGTCTCACCCAGCTTTGCCTGCCTCACATGCGGACAAGGAAATTCGGGAAGATCATCAACGTCTCGTCCATTGGAGGGAAATGTGCGTTTCCGATGGGCGGCTGGTATCACGCCTCGAAGTTTGCGTTGGAGGGCTATTCCGATTCGCTTCGGATGGAGGTCCGCCCCTTCGGCATTGATGTGATCGTCATTGAACCCGCAGGCACGGACAGCGAATGGTTTCCCGTTGCAATCGAACAGTTGGAGCGATATTCGGCGAAGGGAGCCTATTCGAAGTTCGTGGATGCAATGCAGAAGTCTCCGTCGTGGAAGAGAAAAATGCCATCGCCCAACGTCATTACCAGCTTGATCGTCAAGGCGCTGGAGGCCAGAGTGCCCAGAACCCGTTATCACGGATCTTCGGGATCGGGACTCATCCTTTTTCTTCGCCACATCCTCTCTGATCGTATGTACGATCGTCTCGTGATGTCGCAGTTCCGATAGAAAGATTTGCTGCGCGGTCCGAGATATTCTCGAGTGCTAAAAATGGAACTTCGGCATCTTCGGTGTCTTATTGCCGTCGCGGAAGAATTGCATTTCGCGCGTGCTGCCGCACGTCTCCATATTGAGCAATCGCCTCTATCGCGGCCTGCCTGCCGACGCTCGGCGTAATAGATAGACGAAGTTGCTCGGTCTTCGCTTTAGTTCATCGATCCATCGAAGGCTTGCCATTTACCGGCAGTGCTGCTGGATCCGAGGAAGGCGACGATCTTTCGCTTTCGAGTTCTGCGTCGGCAGCTGAGTAGCCTCTTTTTTTGACCTTGACGCCTATTAAAACCAAGAAACCTATAACTTAAAAGGAAAATGATATGTTTGGAATTACACCGATTGGGTGGGTGCACACGTTGACCAGTCTGCCTGCCGTTCCCGTCGCGATTTACATGTTGGTACGCCACGGGCGTATCGTACCGAGTTCAAAGGCGGGCGTGGTTTACTTTATCACCATGCTGTTGGGAGCGATTACGATTTTTCCCATCGCTCACATGCCTGCGAGTGATGTCATCGCGGTAGTTACGATGGTTCTATCGTTGCTAGGATACGGGATCGGAAGAACAACTGTGTTCGGCAAGGCAACAAAATACATCGAAGTTATTTGCCTCAGCTTGACTGTCTTTCTATTGATGCTTCCAACGGTGAGCGAGACGTTACGCCGGGTTCCAGACGGACATCCCATTGTCGCCGATTTGAATTCCCCGCTTTTAAAAGTAGTCATGGGCGGACTGTTGGTCGCGCTTTTAGTCGGTGTGGCGGCTCAGGTCATTTACATCCGCAGGCAAGCTCGTGCCGTGGCCTAGAGCACGTACAATACAGTGGGCGCCGTGAATTAGGCGAGGAAACTATGATGCACGACAAACCGTTGCACTGATCACCGGAGCAATCCCGAGGTACTCCATAACCGCAACGAGACGCCCAGTCAGCCCGGTTTGGTGGCGGCGCAGCCCATGCAGCTCGTCCTCGTGCTTGAGAAGGCAGGTTAGGCGTTCAGCGCGACAGGAGCACCAAGTTGGCCGCTTCGTCAGCCTCTTTGAGGAGCCTCTTGCGCGGCGTGCCTATGAGCGCACGCATGGTAAGGCCACGAGCAAAATCCGTGACTTGGATCGCGCGCACGGCTACCGGAAAGTCGGGCGGGATTTCTCCCGAGCTTATTCCGTCCCGAAAACGGCGCTCCACCAGCGCCGCGCCGCCTGCGACCGCGCTCTGCAGAAATTGCTGAACCTCAGCGTCGTTCACAAGCGGCGCGACGCAGATCATGAGGCAGCCCCGGGCGGACCCTTTCTGGGTCGCACTTTCGACGGAGTACCTTAGAAAGCCCGCGATCGAGTCGCGAAGCGTCTGTGGCGAGAGGAGGGCTTTAGCGGCTAATGCGCCCTTGCGTTCTGCGTACGCCTTAAGGGCGCGCAAGAATATCGCACGCTTGTCCCCAAAGATGGCATATAGGCTCGGCCTTCCCACCCCCATCCCTTCGACGAGATCGTCAATCGTCACGCCGTCGTAGCCTTTCGACCAGAACACCTGAGTTGCCTTTTCCAGCGCGCCTGTCTCGTCGAAGCTGCGCGGTCGGCCCCGCGGTCTAACGGTATTTTGAATCATTTGGTTCGAAACTCATTGACAATGTTCATCACACAATCAATGGTCATGACACAATATATAACTGAATAGTTCGAAATTATCAAGCGCCGCGGTCTCGCGGTCCACGACTCGACCTTCATCATGGAGCTGCCCATGGAACATAATTATGGAACATAAGATCGCTCTCGTCACCGGCACCACTTCCGGGCTCGGCCAGGCGGCGGCTCGGCTTCTTGCCCAGGCGGGCTGGACCGAGATCATCGTCACCGGCCGCACCCTCGCTCGTGCCCAGCAAACGGCCGCTGAGCTCGCCGCTGACACCAAACTAAAGGTCTTCACGCCGCTGGAACTCGACCTGGACAAGCCCTCCAGCGTTCAGTCCGCCTTGGCCGAGCTCGTCAAGCGAGGTCGGTCGGTCGATTTCCTGCTGCTCAATGCAGGGTTGGTTCCCTTTAAGCAGCGCGTTCTCACCGAGGCGGGCGTCGAGTCTTCTCAGGCCCCGCTCATCGGGCATCATCAACTGACGGTGGGGTTGCTCAATGCCAACTTGCTGAGTCCCAGCGCGCGGATCGTTATCGCAGGTGCAGAACCTGCCCGAGGGGGCGTACCCATGTTCAAATACACCGATCTGCCCGCCTTCGCGGCCAAATACCACCACGGTGACCGAACCGCCGCTGTGGAAGCCGTGATTCGCAACGGGCCGAAAGTGAAGTACGTGCCCAACAATGCGTATGCCGACGCGAAACTCGTTGTCGCTTGGTGGGTCGCGGCGCTGGCGCGCCGGCTACCCTCCGGCATGGCCGTGTACGCTGTCTCGCCCGGTGGCGCGACCGACACCAAGGTGGTGCGAAGCGCTGGCCCGGCGTTGAGGTATCTGATGATTCCAATCGTGAAGCTCATTCCCGGCATGAATCAGACGCCGGAGACCGCGGCCCGTCGCTACATACAGGCGTCGGAGTTCGGAACCGACGTCTCAGGGCAATTCTTCGCCTCGGCACAAGGGAAGTTCTCAGGCCCAATTGAGGTGCAGCGCCAGCCGCATCTCCACGATCGCGCCAGTCAGGAAGCTGCGTGGCAGGCCGTCGTCAAGGTCTCTGGCGTCGATTTCTCTTCCGCACCATCCTTGAGCGCGGCGTCCTGAAGCAGCGCCGCTCGCGGCTGAACTGATTCCGGAAACCGGAATCGGTTCGCAATTCGGTTGGTCGCAAATCTGAACGCAGTGCAGGCCGCACGCCTTACCAGACGGGAGGACAATAGTGTCTCTATTGAAAAACAAGATCGCCGTCGTCACAGGAGGGAGCAGCGGCATCGGCCTGGCGACCGCAAAGAGGTTCGTTGAAGAGGGGGCCTACGTTTTTATCGCTGGCCGCCGGCAGGCCGAGCTCGACAAGGCCGTCGCGGAGATCGGATCGAACGTCACCGGTGTAAAGACCGACATCGCCAAGC
>JAFAZK010000003.1 GCA_019239825.1 Verrucomicrobiota bacterium
AGGTGGTGATGAACCTAATTTTGAATGGGGTGGAAGCGATGCGGTCCGTCCCGGAGCACGAACGAAATTTACTGGTAAAGACTTCGGGCAACGAAAGCAATGAAGTCCGGGTTAGTTTGCAAGACTCAGGAATCGGCATCGATCCTGAGATGAAAGAAGAAATCTTTGACGCTTTTTATACCACCAAGCCAGGCGGACTCGGGATGGGGTTGGCGATCAGCCGGTCCATTGTTGAAACTCATGGGGGACGCCTATGGGTTACGCGCAACCAAGGTCCAGGTTCGACGTTTTGTTTCACGCTGCGGACGTAAGGGCGGATAAGGTTCTAGGTTCTAAGTTTTAGGTTTTGAGTTGTTGGCAGGTAACTACTTCGAAGTGACCTGGGGGTTATTTGGCGATACGTCACCGATTTCTGGCTAGGTTTAACGCTAAGAACGATTCTTCGAACGTTCTGTAATTCGTCTCGAGGTTAATCGCTAGTAGACTGATCTTAAAACCCTTATAACCAATAGCTTATGGGTTGGTCGCCCCGTTGGCGCGGGAATTGATATACCTGATTCAGGAATAAAAAGCACCCCGGTGTCAGTATCAAAAGGGGCAATCAGCAGACTAATATGAATCGAATCCAACACGTGTACCTTGCTCGGCGTTCGGGTAAGAAGAAACATCAATTGATCTCGGAACTAAAACCTCTAACCCAGTCGGCTGTTAGGTTTAGTTTTGTTGCTTTCGCCTTGTGGGCTTTTACAGCAACGAATAGCAATGCCGGCAGCCTTACCGCTGTGACCAAAGACCTAACTCAGTCAGGAGTGCAGGTCTGGCTTGCGAAAGGTGAACACAAGTTAAACTTGGACACCAAAGGCGTTATTTTGAATGGCTACGATCCGGTGGCCTATTTCACCCAGAAGAAGGCGGTGAAGGGTAGCTCGAAATACCAGACCGCTTATCAAGGTGCGACTTACTATTTCAGTACTGCAGCGGATCTGGCTATCTTCAAAAAGAGCCCTGCAAAATACGTTCCGCAGTACGGTGGCTTTTGCGCCAACGGAATCGCGAACCGCCAAGTTAGTGCGGGCGATCCGACTGTCTTCTTCGTTCTTAAGGGAAAACTGTATGTCTGCGCTACCCCAGAAGCGGAGAAAGAGTTTCAGTCCAATGCGCAGGCCAATGTCAAGAAAGCCGATGACAATTGGGGCGACTCCTACGAGTGGTTCTATTAAGACTGGCTTAGCCGCATGATAGGGAACTAGGTTCGGTGGTTCTCCGTCTTCGTTCACTGGCAATCAGTAACCCGTGGGTCAGTAATCAGTACCGGATTTCCTGGAGATGACTGATTACTGACCTCCGGCTTTGGAGTCGGTCGATTCTACCGGCAAAATGACAGGGACTCCGAAAGACCGTTCCATCTTTCAAAAATCCGACCAGCCAGTCTTTTTGACGCGCTAGACCTGGAATCACCAATCAGGAATCGGAAATGCGAAGTGATCGCGAACTCCTCTGAACTGATTACTGGCCTACTGATTCTTAACTACTTTTAATTTCTGGGACGGGTTAATCCCTGCGAGATGGTGTAGCATGCAGCAACATCCAAAGTAGAGAAGGAACAGAAAATGACTCAAAAGACGGTAGCTGAGATCTTTATCGAAACGCTCATCGCCGCGGGCGTGACCAGGATTTACGGCGTCGTAGGTGATTCATTGAACGGCATTCTGGAAGAGGTTCGACGGACCAAAAAGATCGAGTGGATAGGGGTTCGTCATGAAGAGACGGCGGCGTTTGCGGCGGGAGCTCAAGCTCATTTGACCGGTGAGTTGGCGGTTTGCGCCGGCAGCTGCGGACCGGGCAATATGCACTTGATCAACGGACTCTACGATTGCCATCGCAGCCGGGTACCCGTGCTGGCTCTAGCGGCTCAAATTCCGAGCCAGGAGATTGGCAGCAACTACTTTCAGGAAACCCATCCGGACCAGCTTTTCCGCGATTGCAGTGATTACTGCGAGCTGATTTCCCAGACGACCCAAGTCCCGCGGGTCTTAGAGATCGCCATTCAAACTGCGCTAACCAAGAAAGGTGTTGCGGTGGTAGCGATACCCGGTGACATCGCTCTCAAACCGGCAACGTACCGTAAGCCGAGCGCCACCATCAAGCCATGTCATCCGGTGGTGAGTCCGTCTGACGAAGAAATAAAAAGCTTAGCCGCACTGCTTGGTGAAGGGAAAGCCGTCACCATTCTAGGGGGAGCCGGATGTGCAGGTGCGCATGCCGAACTGATGCAGCTAGCTGGTAAACTCAAATCTCCGATTGTTTCTGCGCTAAGAGGGAGGGAACACATCCAGTACGATAGTCCTTACGATGTGGGTTTGACCGGTCTAATCGGTTTCTCTTCCGGCTACCACGCGATTATGGAAGCCGACACGCTCTTAATGTTGGGTACCGATTTTCCCTATACTCAGTTCTATCCGGAGAAAGCAACGGTTATCCAGGTCGATCTCCGCGGCGAAAACCTTGGTCGTCGCACGCGATTGGACCTTGGGATTATTGGCGACGTAAAAGCGACCCTGCAAGGATTATTGCCTTTGGTGAGCGAGAAAAAAGATGACGCGCACCTGAAACGTTTTATCAGTCACTATCAAGATGTCCGTAAGGGATTGGATGAGCTGGCGGTGGGGCATCCGGGTCGCAAACCCATGCATCCCCAATACGTCGCCAAAGTAGTGGACGAGTTGGCTGCCGATGATGCGATTTTTTCTTGTGATGTCGGCACTCCCACGGTGTGGGCTGCTCGTTATCTAACCATGAATGGTAAGCGGCGCCTATTAGGTTCGTTTAATCATGGATCGATGGCGAACGCCATGCCTCAAGCCATTGGTGCGCAGCTCACCTTCCCTGGCCGTCAAATCGTTACCTTCTCCGGGGATGGCGGACTCTCCATGATGCTAGGAGATCTATTGTCGCTGCATCAACATAAGTTGCCGGTAAAAATAGTCGTGTTTAGCAACAGCGCGCTTGCGTTTGTCGAACTGGAAATGCTGGCCGCCGGCATTCTGGGGGACGGAACCCAGTTGGTGAATCCTGATTTTGTTGGACTGGCTCGCTCGGTCGGGATGTTCGCGGCTAAAGTGGAGGATCCGGCCGATTTGAAACCGGCGGTAACCCAGGCGCTCCAGCACGACGGACCGGCGTTGATTGAAGCAGTGGTCAATCGCTCGGAGCTTTCCATGCCGCCAACCATCAAGGTGAATCAGGCGGTCGGGTTCAATTTATGGGCGCTCAAAGCCGTACTTAATGGCCGTGGTGATGAGGTCATTGACTTGGCGGTTAGTAATCTGGTGCGGTAGGGATAGACGCGGTCGAAAGGGCACCTGGAGGGGAGCCGCTTTTCCCCGCTGTAAAACCGAACGCTTGGCTGGTCGGAAAACGAA
The DNA here is from genome assembly GCA_019239825.1 of Verrucomicrobiota bacterium. Taxonomy (GTDB): domain Bacteria; phylum Verrucomicrobiota; class Verrucomicrobiia; order Chthoniobacterales; family JAFAMB01; genus JAFAVN01. Next base: position 3,423 of record JAFAZK010000003.1, read on the forward strand.
TGTACTACCAAAAAGTTCGATAGCAGGCGGCTCCCGCGAACGTCGGAGTGGTGCAGCAATCTATGTTGGCGGCGATTCGAACCAAAACGACAGGGCCGAGCTGTGGGTGGGGCATTACCTTGAAACCTTCCCTGCCTTCATTCGTGGCTTCCGGACAATTCACTGGGACGGAAACCTGTCGAACAACAGCTCCGTAGGAGCGCGATTTTATAGCCAAGGCAACCCGCACGCGGTTAGCTCCGTTAGGAGCGGCATAGAAGGTTGTTTCCGAATTAGATGCCGCTTCTAACGGAGCTGTTGCCATTTTCTTTGTGTCGCTATCTATAAAGATTTCGCTCCTACGGAGCTCGGCCCCCGTATCGTTTTCGGACGAACAGGAGCTCATCCCTACCGGGACCAAGGGTAACCGCTCCTGGCAGCCAGCGTCGACAGCGATTAGAGTCTGAGCGCAATGGACCAGGCGAATCTCGACGCTAAGCGGGTCGCAGAACCGCGCAAGCGTGAGTCGCAGCTTCTGTCCGCCATTCGGCGCTACGGCTTATCCGGGCTCGGTGTTTGTTTAGCGCTGGGTATCGCGCTTTTGCTCCACCAGTTCCACTTCGGCAATGTGGAGGTCCCCCTTTTACTTGTCGCAGTCGCCATGGCCGCTTGGTACGGGGGACCCGGACCTGCCTTTCTGGCCTGGGCGCTTGCTTGTGTCGGCCTTGACTATTTTTTCGTAGAGCCCCTATATTCCATCGAAATTGCGCTGAATGAGCTCCCGTATTTTATCGTTTTTGCCTTGTTCGCGGCTTTAGTTACGTGGTTTAGCATCGTGCGACGCCGAGTTGAGCGAGAACTTCTCCAAACTCGCGATGATCTGGAAAAACGCAGCGCTGATCTTGCTGCTAGCAACAAGGAATTGGAGGCGTTTGCCTATTCCGTTTCTCATGATCTGCGGGCGCCCCTTCGTCACATGGCGGGGTTCTCCGAGCTTCTCCAAAAAAACAGCGCCCAAGTTTTAGATGAGAAGAGTAAACGCTATGTCGGCGTGATCCTCGAGTCGGCTAAGAAGATGGGTACGTTAATCGACGATCTTTTGTCCTTTTCCAGAATTGGCCGGGCTGAGATCAATAAGACGGTAGTCAATCTGGGACAACTCGCGGAAGAAGCTTTGGCCGAAGTTCGACGCGACCTTGGCGATCGCAAGATTGTTTGGAAGGTCGAGAGGTTGCCGGCTGCTTACGGAGACCGGACAATGCTACGGCTGGCTCTGGTGAATCTTATTTCGAACGCGGCAAAGTTCACGCGCACCCGTACGCCGGTGGAAATCCGGATCGGCCCGATGCCGGCGACTGATGATCAGGTGGTTATTTTTGTCCGAGACAATGGGGTCGGCTTTGATATGAAATATGTTGGCAAGCTATTTGGCGTGTTCCAACGTCTTCATTCGGGGGAAACGTTTGAGGGAACCGGCATTGGTTTAGCGACGGTGCAACGGATTGCCCATCGCCACGGAGGCAGGGCCTGGGGTGAAGGGGCAGTGGACCAAGGAGCGACGTTTTACCTATCAATAGCGAAGTCGAAGCAAATTAACTTATGAGTGTCCTAGGACGTATCCTGCTCGTTGAAGACGACCCTAACGATGTCGAACTCACTTTAACGGCTTTAGAAGAATATCATTTGGCCAACGAGGTGGTGGTAACCCGTGATGGCGCGGAAGCGCTCGACTATCTCTATCGCCGAGGTGCTTATGCTGACCGTTCGAACGGTAGCCCAGCGGTTCTGCTCTTGGATTTGAAACTGCCCAAAGTCGACGGTTTGGAAGTGCTTCAACAGATTAAGCTAGATGAAAGACTGAAGCTGATTCCGGTGGTTGTGCTCACTTCATCCCGGGAGGAACGAGACATGGTGGCCAGTTATCGCCTGGGGGTGAATGCCTACGTCGTCAAGCCAGTGGATTTTCACGAATTCGTTAACGCGATTAAAGAATTGGGAGTTTTTTGGGCTATCGTCAATGAACCGCCACCAGGAAGCATTAAAAGACCTGGCGCCGCGTAGGTAATGGAAAAAGCATTCAAACCGCGGCTCCGTATCCTGTATCTGGAAGATGATCCTAGAGACGCGGAGCTCGTCCAGGAGACACTCGCAGCCGATGGCATTGAGTCCGACATAATCAGAGTTGAAACGGAGGCGGACTTTATCGCCGCCCTGCAACAAGGGGGCTTTGATTTGGTTCTGGCTGACTACACGCTTCCATCATTCGATGGCCTTTCGGCACTGGACATTGTCCAGCAGAACTGGCCTGAGGTGCCGTTAATTTTTGTCTCTGGAACGTTGGGTGAAGAGCTTGCCATCGAAGCGCTCAAAAGAGGTGCGACTGACTACGTGTTCAAGACGCGGTTACCCAGAATCATACCTTCAGTGCAACGCGCTTTAAGAGAGGCTAGAGAACGCAACGACCTCATTCGAGCACAAGAAGCCCTCCGGCAAAGTGAAGCCTATCTGGCCGAAGCGCAAAGGATCAGCCACATCGGCAGCTTCGGTTGGGACATTGCCAGTGGAAGGATTTACTGGTCGCAGGAAACCTATCGAATTTTCGAACCCGATTCGGCGAGTGAACCGACCTTGGCATTGGTGCTGGAACGGACTCATCCGGAAGACAGGGCAATGGTGCGGCAGTTAGTCGACCGGGCGGTAAATGAGAAAACCGATTTCGACTTTGAACATCGCTTATTGATGCCGAATGGCTGCGTCAAATACGTGCGGGCCGCCGGCCGGCCGTCGCAAGGTAAATCAGGAGGCTTTGAATTCATGGGGTTTGTCTCAGACATAACTGAGCGCAAACTAGGTGAGGAGGCGTTGCAGAAGGTGCAAGCAGAGCTGGCCCATGTTACCCGAGTAACTACTTTGGGCGAGCTGACCGCGTCTATCGCGCACGAGATCAATCAACCGTTGACCGCCATCGTCAGTAACGCGAGCGCCGGCCTCCGTTGGTTGTCGGCGGATTCACCTAATATGGAGGAAGCGCGGGAAGCGATTCGGCGCATCGTTCGTGATGGTAATCGGGCTGGCGACGTGATCTCGAGAATGAGGGCGCTGTTCAAAAAGGCGCCGGTGACCAAGGAACACTTTGATATTAATGAAGCCATCGAGGAAGTCCTAGCCATGACTCATGCTGAGGCCCAAAGGAGCCGGGTATTGGTCCGGACCAGGTTAGATGGTGATGTGCCGCCGATTCTAGGGGATCGAGTTCAATTGCAACAAGTGGTGCTCAATCTCGTGATCAACGCGATGGAAGCGATGAGTGGAATGGAGGAGGGCCCCGGAGAACTTCTGGTCAGCACCAAAAAAAGTCTTTGGACAAAAATCCCGATAAGCGAGACAGCCCCGTTAGCGGACAAATCAAGCTGTGTTTTAGCGGCCGTTCGGGATTCGGGCCCAGGTTTACTCTCCACCAGCCTAGCCCAACTTTTTACCGCCTTCTATACAACGAAGGCGCACGGCCTCGGCATGGGGCTTGCAGTTAGCCGCTCGATTATTGAAGCTCACGGCGGGCGCCTGGAAGCCTTTCCTAACGAGGATCGCGGCGCTACGTTTCAGTTCACGCTACCCATTTTGCCTGGCTGACCAACTTTGTGTCTCGTAGGGACGAGATGAAAGGTAAGGCGAAGAACTGTGGCGCCCCAGGTTTGGTTTCTTTATCGCGCTGATCCGCGTCGATTTTGAGCCGTGGTACGAGTTTGTGATACCGGTCCGAGAAAACCGAACGCACTTTAATTTTTAACGAAAATCGTAGTTGCGGCGCGAGGACAAACGCTCAAAACCGGCGCGGAGCAGCGCAGACAGCAACAACACCGTTGGCGCGCCGAGTTTTTCGCTACCATCATGTTCGTCCATCCGGGACACTTTCGCCGACCTTAGGAAGCCCCAAGAGGTATGCCAGCCGAGCATCATATTCATCGCAGATGGGAGAGTTCCCGTCCTGGTCTATCCACTCGGGATGCTGCGACCGTAGCGATGCCCGAATCAACGCCCGTAATTCGGCGTAGGCTGGATTTTTTTTATCCGACTTCGCGACCATAAATCCTAAGGCTGAGGTCGGGTGGCGAGCCGGATGGGTTCGGTCTGGTGGTGCATCTCGGTTGTAGTGAGTGCTCGCCACATACCGCACCAGGCATTGCTTGGACCCGACCAAACTCGTTGCCACATCGCGCGCCGGCGAGCCCGGATTGCGGCTTTCCTGTCCTGTACGGCTAGCAAGAAGCCAAGAGCGCCACTTTGGGTCAGGGTCGGGATCGGCGCGGTATCCGGGTACCGGAGCCGATATTCATGAACCGTGTCGATCGTCCGAAACATAGTGATCCTTTTTTAAGCTGTTAATTGGTTTTCCAGAAGTAGATCAGGTTCCATGCCAGGGGATTCTATGTGGTGTAAGTGGTTTTTAGTAAGTGACTTGTGTCGGAATGGCCGCATTCCAACCTCAGAACAAATTGTTGGACGTTCGAAGAATCGTTCGCCTCGCGGCTATCTTTAACGCTATGCTGCCCGCGGCGTGGTGACCTGCGCAGAAACCGATACCATGGTCTAATCGATTCGCGTTTGCGTTTTCGGTAGAATCGTTCCTATGAACGAAGTGCTCGCTAAGGAAAGTTGCAGGAATAAAAAGACGGGTATTAAAATCAAAATGGTAGGGAAACGATGATAAAACTAGGAAGCTCAGTGCAAAACGACGTGACTCGGCCGGTGGGCCTTTTCGATGCGGCGATAGGGCTTGCCATCGTGCGCGTGACCATTGGCGCGATGTTTGTGTCGGTCTTTTTCGAAAATCTGGGGAAAGGCACCTACACGGCCGGCGGCTATGCAGGAGTCATCAACTACTATATCAAGTCGAGTCACTCGCCGGGCTTTTGGAAGGCGGTCATGAGTCTCGTCGTCAGCAACTCGGCGATCGCAGCTCCGCTGCAAGCTGTGACTGAGATTTCTCTCGGGGTCCTGCTCGTCGTCGGTCTATTTACTCGGCCCGCCGCATTCGTCGCTTTTCTATTCCTTGGTAGCCTCTGGATTTCGGAGTTAGGAACATCCTGGATATGGGAGCTGCTCGTCTCGGTGCTCGCCTGCGTTGGTCTTGCACTCGGAGGCGCAGGCCGGAAATGGGGAGTTGACTCGTGGCTCGCCCGACGATGGCCGTCCTCGTTGCTGTGGTGATCGCGTAGGGAGATGACGCAAGCGAAAGGAAAGGACTCCACAGAGACCACAAAGCGTCAGGAGCGTAAAAGCTCGTGCTCGAAGATTTGTATGGAGGGTGCCAGGTACAGATTCATGACGACAAATCCGACCGGCAAATTCGGAGACAACTCGCGCGCTTTTCAATCGAGCACGAACACGAAAGAATCTCCACGAGAGTGTCCGAAACCTCTCGTCGGCTTAAATCTGTTACGCGGCGCTGCCTAAGATCTCCATGCGCGTATCGATCATTATTCCTACCCATAATGAAGCCCAAGCGATCGGTCGCGTCCTAGCAGATCTTCCGTCTAATCTCGTTACAGAAGTCATCGTGGTCGATAGCAATTCGACGGACGGAACCCCTGAAATTGCGGCGAAGATGGGAGCTCGGGTTATTCCGGAGCCACGGCGCGGATATGGGCGGGCATGCCTTACCGGACTAGCGGCGGCGAATGCTCCCGATGTGGTGGTGTTCCTCGATGGCGACTATAGTGACCGCCCCTCCGAGCTGCCTATTCTTCTCGAACCGATCATCCAAGGCGACGCGGATATTACGCTTGGTTCTCGTCTTGGCCAACAACGTATTCGGGCAGCATTGCCGTGGCATCAGGCATTAGGGAACCGCTTTGCCGCCGGCTTGATCCGGCTTCTGTACGGACTCGCGATCACTGATCTTGGGCCCTTTCGGGCCGGACGAGCCGACGTTCTTCGCACACTCGGTCTGGAAGAACCCACCTATGGATGGGCGGTCGAGATGATCCTGAAAGGTGCATTGAATGGATTTCGCGTGGTCGAAGTACCTGTGAGCTACTATCCACGTATCGGAAAATCAAAGATCAGCGGTACGGTCAAGGGCACCGCCGGTGCTGCCTGGTTCATCCTCAGTCTAACGGTGCGATATTATTTTCGGCGGACGAGACGAAATCCAGGGGTCCGCCTAACCGAGTGTTGATTTTCTATGGAAACGCCACCCGAGACCAGGGAGCCCGCGCGGAAGAGCGATTGCGTGTTGGTAGTTATGGCGAAAGCACCGCGGCCGGGCTTGGTAAAGACCCGTCTGATTCGGAGTCTTCCTGCACAGGCTGTGACTTCGTTCTATCGCTGTCTTTTGGATGATACGCTGGCGTTGGCCGGGTCATTAGCCGGTGTTGAGACTGCGATCATGTGTCCGGAATCCGATGTCGAAGAATTGGCGGTATTGGCCGAACCCGGAGTGAGGGTAATTGCGCAGAATGGTCAGGGGTTAGCCGCAGGCCTTTCTTCCGTATTTACGCATTTCGCCGAAGATCACCAACGCCGAATTATTGCCTTCAACAGCGACAGCCCGCATTTGCCGCGGTCGGTCCTGGAAGCAGCGTTCGAAACGCTCGCCGTGCACGATCTGGTTGTCGGCCCAACCTACGACGGAGGCTATTATCTCGTAGGAGCGAATAGAGCCCACTCTTCACTTTTCATGCGCGACGGAATGGGCACCGGCAGCGCACTGGAGAACCTTTTGTCACAAGCGCGAGTTCTTGAGCTGTCGGTCGGATTCATGGATCCTTTCTACGATATCGACGTCGCGGATGATCTGATTCAGCTCGCTGCCGAATTAGAGGATGCTCCGGCCAAAGCGCCTCGAACCGCTTTTTGGCTCAAAGAATGGGGCGATGCGATCACGCAACTTCGGACGGGGACGGCCGACTAATGAAGCTCACTCCATCCCAGAAGATTTACTGCCTCGGTGCGATTCTATTCGTATCGCTGTTCGTTTGTTCGCTTAACTTCGGCCGAACAGGTAGTCCGGTTTTCCTAGTGGCGCTGGCCGTCGCGGGTATTGCCTACCTGCTCGCCATTCGTGAATTCCTCTCCACCGCACAATTCCCGCGGAAGGTTGTAATCATCGGGCTTGGGCTGGCCGTGCTGTGGCACGGGCAATTCCTGCGGATGCCGCCTGGCCCAGACGACGACATCCATCGTTATGTTTGGGACGGTCGAGTGCAGCGGCTCGGCTACAACCCTTATTTGATTGTCCCAAACGATCCTGCGTTCAGCTGGTTACATACAGCGGAGACGCGCACGCTCAATCATCCGGATGTGCCAACCCCATATCCGGCAGGGGCCGAGCTTTTCTTCCGCGCCGTAACTGCGATTCATGAGTCTACTTTTGCGTTGAAAGTCGTATTCGTGCTTTGCGATGTCGCCATTGTACTCCTGCTGTTCGACATCTTACGCCGCAGCCGGCAAGGAATGCACTGGGTCTTGGCTTTTGCCTGGAATCCACTGCTGGCGACGGAAGTTGCCGGTAGCGGTCACATTGATATTGTTGGCACTCTGCTCCTATTGACTTCGTTTTACGCGTTGGGCCGTCACTGGCGGGCGGTAGCAGCAGTGACGTTTGGTCTCGCGGTTTCAGTGAAATTTTTGCCGATCGTATTGCTCCCGCTTTACTGGAAACGTATCCGGATACGGGACGCCGCTCTGGCAACTATGGTAGTCGGACTCCTATACGTTCCATTTTTGCAGCACGGATGGATTCCGATCGGCTCGCTCGGCACCTACGTGCAGAGTTTTCGTTTTAATGATCCGGTGTTTGCCATCTTCGAACGATTCACCGCTCCGCAAGTGGCAACTGCGCTGGCCGTACTCCTCGGTTTTCTAGTCGCCATCCTGATGAGAAACCGATCTGCGGCATTGTCTGCAGATGCATTTGCCTGGCCCATGGCAGGCTCTCTCCTCTGTGCGCCGGTAGTCTATCCGTGGTACCTGCTATGGACGCTGCCGTTTGTTAGATCACTAGCCACGTTGCCGATCGTCATCTGGACCGTCAGTATTATTCCCACCTATGTCGTCTGGTATCTACGCGCTCGGGGAGCACCCTGGTTGCTCCCTAGCTGGGTCACTCCGCTCGAATATGGATGCGTGGCGGCGGCTGGTGTAATTGTTCTATGGCACCGCTTTGCAAGATCAACGGCGCCGCGCCGGTCGACCGAAAGACTGGCTCGAGGTGCAGAGCAAGACCTCGAACTACCAATTTAGAACCTAAAACCTACAGCCTAAAACGTATAGCTTCTAACCTCCAACCTTGACCCAACGCTGACCGATACCTTGGTCTAATAGCGTTGGCTCAATGATTTGAGGTAATTATTGAAACGCAGCCGATAACTCGGATGTGTACAACTGACAGTAATGACCAAACGAATCGCTATGAAACTCGAAAAAAGTGCAGTACGTCTCTTGGCCTTTAGCGCGCTAGCGTTAACGTTTGCAGCAAGCGCGAGAGCAGGCGAGGTCCCGCCGGCCGCCCAAGAAATGGCCAAGACCTTCGGTCTCGACTCCTGGGATAAGATCGAGGGACTCCGCTACACCTGGAACGCAGAACTTCCTGGAGCGGTGAAACCCTTCGATGGCGGGGCAGGCACTATCACAATTTCTCACAAGTGGGAATGGGACCCTAAGACTGGCACGATCACTTTCGAAGGGAAAGATAGTAGCGGCCAGCCGGTGAAGGTCACCTATAAGCGTTCAGATATGGGTACCGAGAGCGATATGGTAAAGAACGTCGTGGATCCGGCCTTCTATAACGATCAATATTGGTTGCTCATCCCGCTGCACGCGATTTGGGACACCAGCGCGAAAGTTACCGATGAAGGCCAGCAAAAACCGGCGCTCATGGAGAGTCCCGCGGATTTGATCGCGGTGAAATATACCGGGAACGATGGTTACACACCCGGTGACACCTGGGATCTTTACGGCGATGCGGACCATCGACTGGTGGAAATGGACTATCATCGAGGTGGCCCGAAAAAGCCGAGCCTCGTGGTCGTGACCTGGACAGGGTACAAGAAGGCTGGACCGCTCCTCATCTCCACCGAGCACAAAGGGACAGCGGATGGCGCGCCGTTTCGCATGTTCTTTACGGATGTGTCGGTAAAGGTGACCGGATCGGACTGGGTTGATGCGCAGTAGAAAAGGCGCCAGCCGGTCCGTTGTCCTTCAAGGTACAGGCGGGGGCATGACCAAGAGCCTGGAGAGGAGCCGCTTTGGCGTGTACCTGAACGATGTCCCGACGTTCGTCTCGCCGCGTTGCACGACCGGAAAACTTTCGCAACGGGCGGCTCCCGCGAACGGCTCGACGCGCGGTTTGTCTTTTGGGCGTCTGCGAGATGGGAATAACCGAACTAACCGCCACGCAAAACATCGCGCTGGGTAATTAGCGGGAGCCGCCTGTTTAACCTGATCTTTTGGACTTCGTCGCACTGGAAAAAACGTGCGACGTCCTGCGGCACGCGTTAGAGCGGCTCTCCTCCAGGTGTTGGGCATGCCGCGGTGCCGTGTCTCTTCGAGGGATAAGAACGAAGCATCACGTAGTTCTCACTTCTCACTCCGGAGGGAGAGACCTTTCATGAACGCCTCTGTTAGTTGGATAATTTCCCCGGCCTTTAAATCCATCGCGAAATGTCCAGCATCGAGAATATGAACCTCAGCGCGAGGATTGTCCCGGCGATAAGCCTCTGCTCCGGCGACGGTAAAGGAAGGATCGTACTTACCCCAAACGACGAGCATCGGAGGCTGGTGATCGCGTAACCACTGTTGCCATTTGGGATACGATTTTACATTGTTTTGATAGTCGTAAAACAAGTCCAACTGAATGTCCGCCTGGCCTGGCTGGTTCAGAAAATAATATTCATCTACCCAGAGATCAGGGTTGTATAGGGAGACGTCGGGCGATGTCCCTACATGCCGTTGCTTGGTTGCCTCGAGTGACAGAAGATTAGTTCGTACCGCAGCCTCGTGCGCGGCTCGATCTTCCCAGAAGGCCCGGCGAACCGCCCAAAGCGGCGACAATCCTTCTTCGTGGGAGACTGCGTTCTGAATAATCATTGCCTGGACCTTGTCCGGATGCGCCAAGGCCATGCGGAACCCAACGGGACCTCCGTAGTCCTGCAAGAAAAGGGTGTATCGAGACAGATGCAGTTCTTCTGCAAAGTCCTGTATCACTTTCGCCAGTGAATCGAAAGTGTAAGCAAACTCTTTCGGGTTAGGCCAAGAGGAGTGACCAAACCCCGGGTAGTCGGGTGCAATCAAATGATAGCGTTCGTTGAGACTCGACTCCAGTAGCGGTTGAAACATCCGGGACGATGACGGCAACCCGTGGAGGAGTAGGAGAGTAGGGCCGTCTTTAGGGCCTGACTCTCGATAGAATATGCCTAGATTATCAACCTGAACAGAGTGGTAGCTGACAGTGGATTCGGTTGCAGCAATTGTGTTACTCATAGTGAGTAAGACTCCCAAGAAAATTGAGGTGAATGATTTCATAACTCGTCGCGCCGAAGCCTGGCGAAGGCGGAATTTGTCATAGCTGGAAGGGACGAGCTCCAGCTCGTCCGCGTTCTGGTCAAAGTTAAGCGAAATGCCGGAAGCGAAAGATCAAAGTTCGAATATCGTCTCAACAACCACTGGCGTGTGAACCGGTAAACTGTAGACGCCGTACACGACACGAACATGCCCCGCGTCAGGGCCAAATAATTGTCCAAAGAGATTCGAGGCTCCGTTGGCAACTGCAGCATGCTCGCTAAAATCTTCTGTGGTTACTATCTGGACAGTGAGTTTGACTAACTTCTTTATTTTGTCTAAATCGCCGACGTGATCTTGAGCGGCCGCTAAGGCGTTTAACGCCGCCAACCGGGCAGCTTCCTGTCCTTGACTCACTGATAGGTCTTTGCCGATCCGTCCGGTGATCGCCAATTTGCGATCCACCAGCGGCAAAGTGCCACTGACAAAAAGCAGGGAACCGGCGTGGGATGTCTCGACGTAAGCGCCCAAGGGCGACGGAGGCGCTGGCAGAATCACGCCGAGTTCGCGGAGACGCGAACCCGCTCGGGGAAGCACTCCGGCTGTCCGTTCTGCCGGAGCAGTATTGGTTTTTTCGCGTTCTGACTCTTTCATGAAGCAATTACGGTCGATCGAGGAAGAGACTCCATTGGACCAAAGTATTGGTGAGATTAAAATCCGCGGATTACACAGATTAGGCAGATTTCGGGTTTGAGGCCGGACATGCGCCAGAGCTAAAGGCTAGGTAACTACTCGGTAGCTAAAGATGCGGTTCACCCTTTTTTGAGCGCCTGATGGAAGGCGACTGTAGATTGAATCGCAAAGGTCCGTATGCCCCCAAGTCTGGTGGTAAACGTTTTTCTAGCTCAATTGCGCCGATCCTCGTCAAACCGGAACCTGCGTAATCTGTGTAATCCGCGGATTCTAATCTCCTCACCTGCCTCTACGGAACATTTTCGGCGCAGGCGGCGCACGCTTCGCATCTCAAGAAAGCTTTGCCGCTAGCACAGTCACCTTCTCGATCGTGGGTGGCTGCGCTAAAAGCTCAGAAGCCTTTTGCATCAGGGCCGCAGCCAGCCGGCCGGAAAGATGGGCTTCGCGGCCGGTTTCGTCCACGAACGTATCGAAGATTCCGAAAGTCGAGGGCCCAAGCTTCACTGCGAACCAAGTGGTCGTACCCTCCTCTTCCTGAGCAATCGCGAGTCCCGCTTTAAGAAACTGTTCTGTCTCTACTTCTTTACCGGGCTTCGCCTCTAAGCGAACTAGTAGCGCCAAATTTGGATCTGGTTTCATATTAATCTCTCTAATTTTGCAAGACTACGTGAGGCTTCGGATGGGGCAAGTGGTGCATTCCGCGAAACGTGGTAACTGCGCGCGAACGAAACTCCGTCCGTACCGGATGTCGCACGGAGATTCTTTGAGAGGCATTGATGTCGGTTGTGCCGAAAGCGCGCCGACTAATCTAATGTACTAAGGTATCACTCCGGTGGGCCTGAGAATCAGACGTTATCCGATTTAGGCTCACCCGTTTACAAGCAAGAGCTCGCGTGTTAGGAGAAGCCATCCTTCGACAGGAGCTCGACCGGTGATCGAACTGTCAAAACATGTCTTCGAGCCGCTGCGTAGAGATGAGGACTCAATCCTCTATCGTGGGCGCGGGGAGGACGATTCATCTCAGGTGCTGGTGCTGGCGCCGGCTAAGGAGGATCCGCGGCGTGAAAGTGTCAAACGATTCGAGCATGAATACTCCCTAAGAGAGGAGCTCGATCCGGCTTGGGCGGTTCGGCCCATTGGATTTGCCTTTCACTGGAACCGGCCTGTACTCGTGCTCCACGATCCCGGTGGTAGACCGCTCAGTCAGCTGCGGAGCCCGGCGTCGGAGCTTGGGTCGTCGCTGCGTGTGGCGATTAACCTCGCGGCGGCAATTGGCCAGGTGCACCGTCGCGGGCTGGTGCACAAAGACATCAAGCCCGGTAATATCCTGGCGAACTCCGCGACCGGTGGCGTTTGGTTAATGGGCTTTGGGATCGCTTCTCGGCTGCCGCGCGAACGCCAGTCTCCCGACGCTCCCGCGTTTGTTGCCGGGACGCTCCCTTATATGGCGCCGGAGCAGACCGGACGTATGAATCGCTCTATCGATTCCCGAAGCGATCTTTACGCGCTGGGCGTTACGCTCTACGAAATGCTGACCGGGACGCTTCCTTTCACCGCTTCCGATTCAATGGAATGGGTTCATTGCCATATCGCGAGACAGCCAGTTCCGCCCGATGAGTGGCGGAGAGATCTACCGCTGCCTGTCTCGGCGATCGTTCTGAAACTCCTTTCGAAAACAGCCGAAGATCGCTATCAAACAGCGGATGGTCTACTGGTCGATCTGAAAAAATGTCTGACCGAGTGGGAGTCGGAGCGACGCATCGGTTCGTTTACCCTCGGCGCCCACGACATCGCTGACCGGCTTCTTACGCCCGAGAAATTGTATGGTCGGGATCGAGAAATTAAAACCCTGCTCGATGCTTTTGACCAGGTAGTTACGACCGGTAAGCCGAACCTAGTGCTGGTTTCTGGTTATTCCGGAATCGGCAAGTCCTCGGTAGTTAATGAGCTCCACAAAGCGATCGTCCTGCCCCGGGGAATCTTCGTTTCCGGAAAATTCGACCAACACAAACGAGATATTCCATACGCCACGCTTTCTCAGGCTTTTCAGACCCTTATTCGACGCGAGATCCTGAGCAAAAGTCAGGTTGAACTGGACCGCTGGCGAAGCGCCATCCGGGATGCAGTGGGCCTTTATGGTCAGCTTATGGTGAATTTGATTCCCGAGGTCGAGCTGGTCATCGGTGAACAGCCACCGGTTCCGGAACTTCCCCCCACGGAAGCTGACAATCGTTTTCATCGGGTATTCCGGGCCTTTCTGGGTGTATTCGCGAGTAAAGAGCATCCGCTAGCGCTCTTTTTGGACGACCTGCAGTGGTTGGACGCAGCCACGCTCAAGCTCCTCGAGCATCTCATGATCCAGCCCGATATCGGGCACCTGCTGCTTATGGGGGCCTTTCGAGATAATGAGGTCAGCAGCTCTCACCCGCTGTCGCGGACTCTGGATGCGATTCGCCAAAGCGGGGCGATCGTGCGGGACATTACTCTCGCGCCGCTTTCGTTTGAGGATGTAAATGAGTTCGTCGCGGATACCCTTCATTGTGAGCAGGCGACGGCTCGACCCCTGGCCTGGTTCGTACACGAGAAAACGTTGGGTAACCCGTTCTTCGTGATCCAATTCATGGCAGCGCTTTATGAGGAGCGCCTCCTAGTTTTCGACGCCGACGAGGCGATCTGGAAATGGGATTTGGACCGGATCCATGCACGGCGGTTCACAGACAATGTGGTTGACCTGATGGTCACCAAGCTCGAGCGGTTGCCGGCCGGGACTCGAGAGACACTTAAACAGCTCGCCTGCCTAGGCAACATGGCTGGGATTACTACCCTCGCCATGGTGGAAGACCGATCTGAGGAAGAAGTGCAGGCTGATCTGTGGCAGGCTCTGCGCCAAGGGCTCATTCTCCGTCTGGATAGTTCTTGCAAATTTGCTCACGATCGCATCCAGGAAGCGGCCTATTCGCTCGTCCCGAGAGAATCGCGGGTCGAGGCCCATTTGCGGATCGGCCGAATCCTCTTATCAAGAATGACCTCGGCTGAAATCGCCGAGAACATTTTTGATGTGGTCAACCAACTCAACATTGGCGCTGCCCACATCAACGATTGGAACGAGAAGCAGCAGATCGCCGAGCTCAATTTTCGAGCCGGAAGAAGGGCCAAGACATCGACGGCGTACGCCTCGGCGTGCGTTTACTTGTCTGCGGCCATGGCTTTACTTGGCGATCGAGGGTGGACGAGCCGTTATGAACTCACCTTTGCCGTATGGCTGGAACGAGCGGAGTCCGAATTTCTGAGCGGAAGCTTCGATGAGGCTGAGCGTCTGATAGTGGCATTGCTCGGCCGGGCGGTCTCTAAGATCGACAAGGCGGCTGCCTATCGTCTGAAACTTGATCTGCATGTCAGGAAATCAGAGTATCCGAAGGCTGTCGAGAACGCGCTCGACTGTCTACGCCTCTTCGGTATCGAGATGCAGCCGCATCCAAGCAATCAGCAGGTCCAGTTGGAGTTCGAAAAGGTTTGGCAGAATCTTGGCGACCGTTCTATCAACACCCTGATCGATCTCCCACTCATGACCGATCCGGAGATGCAGGCTGCTATGCGGGTATTGGCGGCGCTAGTTGGCCCCGCCCTTTATACGGACATAAACCTAACCTATTTGCACCTCTGTCACATGGTGAACGTGAGTCTGAAGTTCGGGACGACTGATGCTTCTGCTCATGGCTATGTTTGGTTCGGATTGATCCTCGGTCCGTTCGCCCATCGTTATGCCGACGGTTACCGCTTTGGAAAGGTCGCCTGCGACCTCGTTGAGAAACCAGGATTCCTGGCTTACAAAGCGAAAACCTACTTCTGCATGGAGCTGGTTTGCTGTTGGACGCAACCCATACAAACCGCAATAGACTTCATCCGTGCGGCGTTCACCACAGCCGTGGAAACAGGCGACCTAACTTTCGCCTGCTACAGCTGCAACCATCTGATAACGGATCTGCTTTTGCAGGGGGTCCACTTGGATGAAGTGTGGCGCGAATCAGAGCAGTGCCTGGACTTCGATCGCAAGGTTAAATTCCGCGATGCGGCAGATATTGTGGTGAGCCAACAGCGATTCATCCAGAACCTTCGCGGCAACACACTGACTTTCTCGTCGTTCAATGATGCGCAGTTCGACGAGGACACGTTCGAATCCGAATTAACCGCGGACCGAATGGCCACCATGGTCTGCTGGTATTGGATTCTGAAGCTTGAGGCGCGGTTTTTGTTGGGCGACTACGTGGCGGCCGTGGCTGCGGCTGAGAGGGCGAAAGCAATGATAGCGGCTTCGTACGCGCATATCCAGTTGCTCGACTACCATTACTACTCTGCGCTCCTCATTTGCGCGCTTCATCCGACAGCGTCACCAGAATTCCAAAACGTCAGCCGAGAGGAGTTAAGCGTGCACGTCGAACAGCTACGAGAGTGGGCAGGAAGTGGTCCGGAGACCTTCACCGACAAATACCGCTTGGTGTCGGCCGAGGTTGCTCGTATCGACGGCCGAGATCTCGATGCGATGCGGTTGTATGAAGAGGCGATTCAGGCAGCGCGGGACAATGGATTTCTTCAGAACGAGGCCGTCGCGAACGAACTAGCCTCGCGCTTCTACTCTGCGCGCGGCTTCAAGACAATCGCGCACGCCTACCTGCGAAATGCGCGCTACTGCTACCTTCGTTGGGGCGCCCTTGGCAAAGTGCGGCAAATTGATCAGGAGTATTCTCTCTTGCAGGAGGAGCGGGCTGTTTCCGCCGCCGCCACTATCGAAACACCCGCCGAGCAACTGGACCTGGCGACCGTAATGAAAGTTTCGCAAGCCGTCTCCGGGGAAATTGTTTTGGAGCAGTTGATCAAAACGCTAATGGGGATTGCGATCGCCCATGCCGGAGCCGAACGCGGTCTTTTGATCTTGCCGTTTGGAGAGGAGTATTGCGTCGTAGCCGAAGCCAAAACGGGCCGTGATCAGGTCGAGGTGCAGGTGAAACAGGCTCCGGTCGTGTCCCGTGATTTGCCTGACTCGTTGCTGCGCTATGTTCTCCGAACCCAAGAAAGCGTGATTCTGGACGACGCTTTTGCTGAGACCACATCGCGGCGGGTTGTCGGACCGAGTGTCGCGGCTCCGGGGCGACGACGAACTCCGGCTGGGCCGGACGACGTCGCCAACCTCTTTGCAGAAGACGAGTATATACGACAGCGACGCCCGAGATCGATTCTCTGTTTGCCTCTGGTGAAGCAGGCAAAACTGATGGGTGCGCTCTATCTCGAAAACAACTTAGCTTCCGGAGTGTTCACACCTCGTCGGTTAGCGATGTTGGAATTACTGGCTTCTCAGGCCGCCATTTCTTTGGATCACGCCCGACTTTATGCTGATTTGATCCAGGAAAACAACGATCGCCGGAGAGCCGAAGAAGCATTGCGAGCCAGTGAAGAACGATGGGGCATGCTGGCTGAGAACTCCTCGGCGGGGATCGCCGTGATTGCTCCAAGTGGGCGCTTTATCGCCGCAAACGTGGCTCTTCAGAAAATGCTGGGCTACACGGAACCCGAGTTGCAGGCACGTACAGCTGCTAGCATCACTCATGAGGAAGATCGTCCCGCGACCGAAGCCCGCGCTCACATCGCCGAAGCTGATGAGTGGCAGCGACGGGTTTATCGTCTTGAAAAGCGGTTCCTACGCAAAGATGGAGAAATATTGTGGGCGGATGTCAGTACCGTTTTTGTCCCGGCCAGGGAAAGCATTTCCGCGTTCTTCTCGGTAGTAATTATTGACATCACCAAGCGCAAGCTGGCCGAAGAAAAACTACAGCAAAACGAAATCTCCTTACGTGAAGCGCAGAACGAGCTCGCTCATGTTAGCCGGCTAACCATGATAGGAGAATTAGCTGCGTCGATCGCACACGAAGTTAACCAACCGCTAGCTGGGATGTTAACTAACGCCAACGCGAGTCTGCGCTGGCTGGCGGGTGATTCGCCTGATCTGGCGGAGGCTCGGGACGCGATTCAACGCATCGTTCGTGATGGAAACCGGGCTAGCGATGTAATCACGCGCATGCGGGCTCTAATTAAAAAGGCGCCAGCCGCCCACGAACCGATCGCCATTAACACGGTCATTCAAGAGGTACTCGCGCTTACTCAGCCCGAATTGCGAAGAAATCGGGTGCTGCTGCAGACCGCATTGGCCGATGATCTTCCGATCGTCTTCGGAGACAGGGTTCAGCTGCAACAGGTTATCCTGAATCTAGTGATGAACGCAATCGAGGCGATGAACGGAATTGCTGAGGGAGCCAGGGAGTTGCAGGTAAGTTCCCAGAGGATGACCGGGAACTGCTTCGATCCAGGCAAACAAAAGGTGCCGGCTGGCGAGGCTAATGAGCGAGCACAAAGCTTTGTATTGATTGCAATCCGGGATTCAGGGCCAGGGTTGGATCCGGCGCAATTAGAGCAGATTTTTGAGACCTTTTACACCACTAAGTCCTTAGGGATGGGCATGGGCTTGGCCATTAGCCGTTCAATTGTTGAAGCTCATCACGGCTGGCTGTGGGGCATCTCAAATGAACCGAAGGGAGCGATCTTTCAGTTTACTTTGCCATGCCAGCCTGGTCTGTGATTGAGCTATCAACGTGCGTTCTTGAGCCATTGTGGAAGGATGCGGAGTTTATCCTCTACCGCGGGCGACGTGAGAGCGACGGAGCTCGGCTTCTTTTAGCTACATCGGTAGAAGAGCATCCCAGGCCGGAAAACCTGAAACTGCTGGAACACGCCTACACTTTTAAAGAAGAGCTGGATGCGGCGTGGGCTGCCCGGCCAATTGCTATAACCCGTTACGGGGATCGCCCGGTGCTGGTGATGGAGGATCCCGGTGGTGTCCCACTCGATCAATTGCTCGGTCAGCCATTGGATATAGAGCTTTGGTTGCGGCTTGCGGTTAGCCTTTCGAAGGCGATCGATCAGTTGCATCGCCGGGGTATCGTCCACAAGGATATCAAGCCGGCTCACATTCTGGCGGACGCCGGCACTGGTCAGTGCTGGCTAAGAGGGTTCGGCATCGCGTCGCGGCTACCCCGCGAGCGCCAAGCTCCGGAACCTCCCGAGTTTGTCGAAGGAACGCTTGCGTACATGGCGCCGGAGCAGACCGGACGGATGAATCGTTCCATCGATTCGCGGAGCGACCTCTACTCGCTCGGTGTCACCCTTTACGAAATGCTGACTGGGAGTCTTCCATTCACGGCTTCGGATCCTATGGAATGGGTGCATTGCCATATTGCCAGGCAGCCGGTACCGCCAAGCGATCGAATAGAGAACCTCCCCGCTCAGATTTCCGTCATCGTTATGAAGCTGTTGGCCAAAACGGCAGAAGAGCGCTACCAGACTGCAGCCGGCGTTGAGAGCGATTTGCGGCGCTGTTTGGATGCGGTAGGGACGACCTCCTGGTCGTCCGGAGTATCTCCTACGAGCGGGCGTGTCCTCCGAAGCCTTGGCGAAGGAGGATGCTCGTCCCTATCGATTCCTGAATTTCCGCTTGGCGCGCATGACACATCAGACCGGCTGTTAATCCCCCAAAAACTGTATGGAAGAAGCCGTGAGGTCGACGCTTTGCTTGCCTCTTTCGAGCGCGTGGTGACGACTCGCCGGCAGAAGTTGATCCTGGTTTCAGGGTACTCTGGTATCGGGAAGTCCGCGGTGGTCAATGAGCTTCACAAAGCGATCGTGCAGCTGCGCGGCATCTTCATTTCCGGGAAATTCGAGCAGCACAAAGGAGAAATCCCGTACGCTACGCTCGCCCAGGCTTTCCAAGGTCTTATTCGAGAGATCCTCGGAAAAAGTGAGGCCGAGCTTGGTCGTTGGCGAACCGAAATACTGGATGCGGTCGGGTTAAACGGCCAGCTCATAGTGAACGTCATCCCTGAGCTCGAGCTAATTATCGGCGAACAGCCGCCACTTCCGGAAGTTCCCGTCACGGAAGCGGAGAGCCGATTCCATACTGTCTTCCGGTCTTTCCTGGCAGTCTTCGCGCGGGAAGACCATCCCTTGGCGCTTTTTCTCGACGACCTCCAATGGATCGACGCGGCCACGCTCAAGCTTTTGGAAGACTTCAGCATGCATCGTGGTGTCCAGAGCGTGCTCCTAGTTGGAGCATACCGAGATAACGAGGTGAGCGAATCGCATCCACTAATGCAGACGCTGGATGCTATTCGCCAGACGGGAGCGATCGTGGACCACATCGCGGTCGGACCTCTAAGCCTCGAAGATGTGACTGAGCTCGTCGCGGACACGCTGCATTGTGGACTTCCTGCAGCAAAGCCGTTAGCGGCCGTGGTACATGAGAAGACCCAGGGCAACCCGTTTTTCGTGATCCAATTTATCACGTCTCTTCATGAGGAACTCCTCCTCACATTCGATCGGGAAAAAGCGAGCTGGAAGTGGGATTTGGATCGTATCCGGGACAAGCGTTTCGCGGACAATGTCGTCGAACTAATGGTGAACAAGCTGGAGCAGTTACCCGTTGGCACTCGGGAAACACTCAAACGCCTAGCCTGCCTCGGAAGCATGGCCGGAATCCCGCTTCTAGCCATGGTGCAAGGTAGATCAGAAGCGGAGGTTCAAGCGGATTTGTGGGAGGCGGTTCGCCGGGAGCTAATTGTGCGTCTCGAGGAGGGCTCGTATAAGTTTGTGCACGACCGCGCCTGGGAAGCCACCTACTCGCTGATCCCGGAAGAACTACGCGCCGAGGCCCATCTACGCATCGCTCGTTTGCTCACTAACAAAACGGCTCCTGAGAAAATGGAGGAATCGATATTCCAAATCCTGAACCAGATCAATCGAGGCGCAGCCTTGCTCAACTACGGCGTGAGCACACTCGGTTATCTACGGTTCTCGCAGGACGAACGTGAACAGATTGCCCGGTTATACCTCATCGCAGGTAAGCGTGCCAAGACTTCGACCGCCTACGCTTCGGCACTCAAATACCTGAGTACTGCGGCGGATCTTTTAGGGGATGATTGCTGGGGACATAAGCATGAGCTGATCTTTGATTTGGAATTACACCGAGCCGAATGCGAATTTTTGACCAGCCAGTCTGCTGCTGCGGATCAACGTTTGACGATGCTTTCATCCCGCGCGGCGAATCCGGCCGAGCTCGCGACGGTCACGTGCTTGCGCGTGGATCTTTATACGACTCTGGACCGGACTGACCGCGTGGTTGCTGTCTGTCTCGACTATCTCCGAAGTGTGGGCATCGAATGGTCAGCCCACCCGTCAGAAGAAGAAGCGCGCCGCGAATATGAGCGAATCTGGATAAGAATCGGACATCGGTCGATCGAGGACTTGATAGACCTGCCCTTAATGAACGATCCGACGTCGCTCGGAACTCTGGATGTTCTGACCAAGTTCCTGGGGCCGGTCGCGTACACGGATCCCAATCTGGTTTCACTCACTGCGTGCCGGGCGATCAATCTTACCCTGGAACAAGGCAGCAGTGACGGCTCGTGCGTCGCCTATGTATGGCTCGGCCGGATCGCCGGACCACACTTTGGTGATTACAAAGCCGGATTTCGATTTGGTCAACTCGGCTACGAGTTGGCCGGAAAACGCGGCCTGGAGCGGTTCAAAGCTCCGACCTACCTCTGGTTTGCGCAATTTGTGGTGCCGTGGATGAAGCACGTCCGGACTTCTCGTGAGCTGATGCGCGGAGCGTTCGAAGTGGCGCGCAAGGCCGGTGATATCACCACCCAGTCGTACTGCTTCGACAATCTGAACACGAACCTCCTCGCGGCAGGAGATCCGCTAGTTGAGGCACAACGTCAGGCCGAGAGCGGACTCGAGTTTGTCGAAAAGACCGCTTACGGGTTCGGGATCGATATCATTACCGGACAGCTCGGACTTGTCCGAACTCTCCGGGGCCTGACCCGCAAATTTGGCAGTTTCGACGACGAAGAGATCTGCGAAACGCAGCTCGAGCGCCGCTTTGCAGCCGAACCAGCAGCGACTCAGCCGGCATGTTGGTATTGGATTCGAAAGCTGCAAGCACGCTTCTTTGCGGGTGACTATCAGGCAGCCCTTGATGCAGCAGCCAAGGCTCAACCGCTGCTTTGGGCATCGCCAGCAACCTTTGAAATAGCGGAATATCACTTTTATGCCGCCTTAGCGCGAGCTGCGGTGTACGACTTCACAACGCCGGACAGCCGGTTCGAACACTGCACGGCGCTGGCTGAACATCAGAGGCAGCTCGCGCTGTGGGCTGGCCATTGCCCGGAGAATTTCGAGAATCGGGCTGCCCTAGTGGGAGCTGAAATTGCCCGAATCGAAAAACGCGAGCTTGCTGCCGAGCAGCTCTACGAAAAAGCCATTCGGTCTTCTCATACTAACGGCTTTGACCACAACGAGGCGATTGCCAGTGAGTTGGCGGCTCATTTCTATGAGGCGCGCGGTTTCGGTACCATCGCTGAGGCGTATTTGCGCAAAGCTCGGTACTGTTATCAGCGTTGGGGAGCCGTTGGCAAGCTACGGCACCTCGACGAGTTGCACCCTGAGCTCAGGGCAGATGAACCAGTATCCGGTTTGACCAGCACAATCGGGACGCCAGTCGAGCAACTGGACTTGGCGACCGTAATGAAAGTTTCGCACGCAGTCTCCGAGGAGATTGTTTTGGAGCAGTTGATCAAGACGCTAATGGTTATTGCGGTCGAGCATGCCGGAGCCCAACGCGGCCTGCTAATCCTACCATTCGGTGATGAGTATCGGATTGTTGCCGAAGCCAATACCGGCGCCGATCAGGTTGAGGTCCGGGTACGACAAGCTGCCGTGTTGCCCGCTGACTTACCTGACTCGTTGCTTCGTTACGTGCTTCGAACTCAAGAAAGTGTGATTCTGGACGACGCTTCTAATCAGCCCCAGTCGCGACAGCTCGTCCGCCATGACCTGGGCACGGCGGGACGAGGAGAACGTGCCGTTCAGTCGGCCGAAAGCCTCTTCACTGAAGACGAATATGTTCGTCAGCAGCGCCCCAAGTCGATCCTTTGTCTGCCGCTAGTAAAACAGGCAAGACTGATGGGTGTGCTCTATTTAGAGAATAATTTGGTATCCGGAGTTTTTACGCCAAAACGGCTAGAGATGCTGGAATTGCTGGCTTCTCAAGCCGCCATCTCGTTGGATCACGCTCGGCTTTATGCTGATCTGATCCGGGAAAACAGCGAGCGCAAGCGCGCCGAAGAAAAGTTAGGCGAAGCTCAGAATCAACTCGCGCACGTTAGCCGGGTAAACATGATGGGGGAATTGGCTGCGTCGATTGCGCACGAAGTCAATCAGCCGCTTGCCGGGATGTTAACTAACGCCAACGCAAGTCTGCGCTGGCTGGCCGGCGATACGCCTAATTTTGCAGAAGTTCAGGAGGCGATTCAACGTATCATCCGCGATGGGAATCGGGCCAGTGATGTAATGGCCCGCATGCGGGCATTGTTTAAAAAAGCGCCCTCGGCCAACGAGCCGGTCGTTATTAACTCGATTATTCAGGAGGTGCTCGCGCTTGCCTTGCCCGAATTGCGAAGAAACCGCGTGTTGGTGCAGACCCAACTCGCCCATGATCTCCCCATCGTGATAGGCGACAAGATTCAGTTGCAACAAGTAATCCTCAATCTGGTGATGAACGCAATCGAGGCCATGACGGGAGTCGAGGGCCCCAGAGATTTGCAGGTGATTTCCCAAAAAATAACCGAGACTCGATCTGGATCAGGCACCAAACCGATCGAGGCCGGCGGTCTTAAGGAACGAGAACAAAGCTTTTTATTGGTTTCCGTCCGAGATTCCGGGCCGGGATTGGATCCGAAGCAATTGCAGCGAGTCTTCGAGACCTTCTATACTACCAAATCTTCCGGGATGGGTATGGGGCTCGCGATTAGCCGTTCGATTATCGAAGCTCATCATGGGCGGCTGTGGGTCGGCTCAAATACACCAACGGGCGCGGTTTTTCAGTTTACGCTGCCGGTGAACGCCGCGCCCGTGGAACCCTCTAATCAATCTAGTTGATCAGAGACCCCGTTGTCTAGGTTACGTGTAGCTGGACTCCGATGCGTGATTGGATACTCGAAATATGCCCTGGAGATAAGGCGATTCGCTCCCGGGGCGCCGAGCGACACCCAGAGGCTCTTCAGCGTAGCTTCGTAGCACCAGCTATATGCTTATCGGGCCAACTTCCATTGCGACGAGGCACGCATCGTCGCTAAAGTGTCTGCCCGCCGAGAAAGTCTGCACCTCTTCGATGACCTCATGACACAGTTGAAAAGCAGGCAAGTCACGGCGCCTTCTCACAGCTTCTAGTAGGCGCCGATAATCGTAGATGTCTCCGTCAGGACCCTCCACTTCATATAATCCATCGGTAAAGAGAAGCAGCGTGTCGTGCGGCGAAAGTTCACAATAGCTGTCAGAGTAAACCGCATCATCGAAGAGCCCGAGCGCCGGCCCATGCTTGCTGCCGTTCAGAGGATAGGTGTCAGTGCGATCTTTCTCGCGATGAATCAGCAAAGGATTGGGATGTCCCGCATTCGCGTAACGCAGTTCACCTTTCTCCAAATCCGCGAGTAAGTAAAAGGCCGAAGCAAAGAGCGGGGCCTCACTATAGTATTCCAGCGTTGAGCGCAGTGCGCGATTGAGCCGGCAAAGGAACTCGCCCGGATCTCCCAAGTAATCTCGCAGCTGGCCCACTAAAGCATTAACTGTGGAGGCCACTAAAGCAGCACGGACACCATGACCCATCACGTCGCAGATGAAGATCCCTGCGCTGGTATCAGAGAGTTTTAAGACTTGGAAAAAGTCGCCGCTCACGCTCATTGAGGGCTCATAAAAGTGGTAGAAGCGTACCGCAATCTCTTTGTCGGAAGCAGGATGCGGGAAGTGAGGATATCGGTGCGGCAGCATTGCCTGCTGAAGTTCCCGCGCCATTTCCAGATCCTGTTCAAGGGCTTGATTTTTTTCGCGCAATTCTCTGGCTAGCGCCGCCAGTTTTTCTTCAGCTCGCTTTTTTTCCGTGATGTCACGTGAGAGGCCAAAGGTGCCGACAATGTGTCCATGGGGATCTCGCAGCGGCAACTTTGAAGTAGAGACCCACGTCTCATGCCCATCAGGCCAGGTCTCCTTTTCCTCCATGTTCACCAGAGATTGTCCTGTACGTAGAATCTCCTGTTCATCTCGGAGCGCAGCCTGGGCATGCTCGCGAGCGAATAAATCGGCGTCTGTCTTGCCGAGCACGTCCGTTGGATCTTCGAAGCCAAACAAGGCTGCCGTGGCGCGATTCACTGCAATAAAGCGGCTCTCGCTGTCCTTGAAGTAGATGTGATCCGGTAGAGTATCCATCAGCGTCTTCAGAAGAAAACGCTCTCGGACGAGGGCATTCTCGATTTCGGACCGCTGACTAACATCCCAAGAAACGCCAGTCACCAGCACGGGCTTTCCTTGATTGTCACATATGACTTTTGATCTCGTCCTGAGTGTGCGAACACTGCCATCCGTTGGCCAGACCACCCGGAATTCTCCGTCATACTCTGCACGCGTTTCAACTGCCTGCGCAAATTCTCTGGCTACCTGTTGTCGGTTCTCAGCATGGATCATCTCCAGGAACTGCTCGTAGTGCCCGCCGAAGGTTGAAGGTGCCAGACCAAAGAGTGCATGCATTCGCTCGTCCCAATGCATGGAGCGATCGAGCAGATACCAATCCCAGGTACCCATGCGCACCGAGCTAAGTGCAAGATAAAGCTGATCCTTATTCCGGCGCGAAACTTCCTCATCCCCGATCCCCGAGTGTTGACTGGTTGCACTGGCCAACTGCTGCGGCTCGTTCATCGTTGAAGGATTCTATCCCGCAATGAATGAATTGCCAATTAGCGCTGGCACCCGATCTCAGTCGAGTACAGCGCCGGCGAGGTACTGTTCGAGGTTATCGATTGCCTCTGCCTGGGCCGAAATGAGGAATTTAACCAGATCACCGATCGAGAGAACTCCGACCATCTTAGCTCCTTTTATTACCGGCAGATGCCGCACGCGCTCTTCGGTTATGACTCGCATGCAATCGACCACCGTGTCGGTCGGATCTGCGGTTACGAGATCGTGAGTCATTATCTCCTCGACACGAGTCTCCTGTGAGGATCTTCCCTTGAGGATGACTTTCCGGGTATAATCGCGCTCGGAAATGATGCCAATCAGCCTGTCGTTTTCTAACACCGGAAGGGCTCCGATGTTTTTATCCGCCATCAAGGCGATGGCCTCGAATACCGTCGCAGTTGGTGCTATCGACCACACGGTCGATCCCTTTCGCGCCAGAATCCCGCTGATCGTGCCAGCGATTTTCATGTTTTTACCTTCGGCCCGACAGAGGATGGATTCAAAAACAAATCTGAGGACTTGTGAATCAGTCTCCGCGAAAGAGCGGCTGGCAACGTGTCGACATGCAGATTCTTTCTCAGGCTCCGGATGACAAATTCTCTGAAACCAGGGAGAATGGGGCACAAGAAGTACGACGAGAAACATGATTAGCGAGTCGCGCACCTACTCCATATGGAAGTATCAGCGCCATTTCAGGGCCGCTTCCAAATACTTTGCCGAGAGAGTTTTTAAGGCTCTGGACCAACTTTTTGAGCCCCAGGTATTCCTAGTAGGTGTTCTCGCTGACCCTAGTGCCGAACATTTAGCAGCTGGTGTCGAGCCTGAAAGAGATTTCTGGATTGACGCGGAGCGTTTCAACAACGTGCTAGCGCTAGCCCAAAGCCTAATCGCCACCTATCCGGAAACTGGAATATCTCAACCTCATCTTCTGGCTCAAGAGCGGCAAGACAAAGCCCTGTTTTATCGATCAATTCGGGATGCTGTTAAGAAAACCGTCGAGTCGGAGT
This sequence comes from Verrucomicrobiota bacterium, assembly GCA_019239825.1. Classification (GTDB taxonomy): domain Bacteria; phylum Verrucomicrobiota; class Verrucomicrobiia; order Chthoniobacterales; family JAFAMB01; genus JAFAVN01. Next base: position 29,492 of record JAFAZK010000003.1, read on the forward strand.
CGGCTGCCAGCGCCAGGCTGCGCTACTTCGTGTCACCTCCCGCTAAGCTGGAGGACTATCTGGTTTGTACAGTTCTCGGTTTGCAGGACAATGTAATTAGCGGGTACTACGAGCTTAAGAGATCGGTGGTACAGGTTCACAAGCACCGGAACGCCGAGGTCGCGGTGTCACTAATCGACGCTGCGGCAAATGAGTTTCTCGAGCGCTTGCGTCAAGAACTTCAGAAACCTGATCCTGGCCTCGGCGAATTAGGCATCGATCCTGAGGACATTATCCGTGCGGCCGGGCGGTCGCTCTGTCGAAATACAGTAGTGAGAATAGATCGAGGTCGAATTGAGGGCATGCACGACCTCTTTAACGCCTGTTCTACGATTTCATCCCTTGGCTACGAAAAGTCGGTGGCATCCGGCCGTATGATCCTTTGCCGGAAGGATCATCCCTCGCTAGTGCCGCAGATCTCACTGCTGAAGCCGGAAAAGCTATCCAGATACAGGGCAGCGAGAAAGCTTTTTCAGCTCGCGTCCGGCTATCTGTCGCTGCATTCGGATTCCGAGGAAGTATTTGGTTTAGTCTCACTTCGAGACTACGACGAATCACAAGAGGACCTTTTCGAGATGCACGTACACGGTCACCAGCATTGGGAGCTAAATCACGCCGGCGAGACGCTCATGAAAGTGCGGTACGGCGTGCCGTCTTTGCCACGCCTATCGTTTGATGAAGCCAAGCTGCGGAGCGATTTAGCAAGAATTTTTAGATCAATAACTCGTGACGATATTAGTCGACTTGTGAAATTGATACGGGCGGTTGAGGAGGCATCGCACGGAGCCCTCCTGATCATCGATGAGAATTCGGCTGCCGAAGCGAATCGCCTGCGAAAACAGGGTATGTCAGTTGACGCTTGTTTGCTGACGCCCGAACTGCTTCGACGCCTCATAACCATCGATGGAGCTATTTTGCTTTCGCCTGATGGCATGTGCCATGGTTTCGGTACAATTCTGGACGGGGTGGCTACCGAAAGTGGCGATCCTAGTCGCGGCGCTCGATATAATTCTGCGCTCCGTTACGTTGAATCCGCGTGGCCTTGCTTGGCGGTCGTGGTATCAGAGGATGGCGGTATTGACTTTATTCCGAACCTTCCGCCGGCGGTACGACGATCGGCTATAGATAGAGCGATCGCCGAGATCGAGGAATTCAGGGGTATCAGCCGGATAAGCAGGGCGCGATACGATCGCGTTCTGGATTTTCTGGATGAACGCCGATTTTACCTTCGCAAAGAAGATTGTGACAGCATCAATTCAGTAATCGAATTTGTGGAAGCGGCTCTCCGAAAGCAGGAGGGAGCCGAAGTTTGGATTATAAGGCAAAAATTCGTGCCGAACCCTAACCTGGATGAAGAATTATTTTATCAGCACGAATAACCTTATCGTACTCGGCTGATCGAACTCACGTGCTCCTCTGAGAGGTGAGAAGCGGCGGTGGTCCAACCTCGTGGTACGGGCGCCGGAACTATCTCGGACAGGTTGGTGACGGCCTGCCCGCTCGGGTTTGACCCGTTCCCAGGTGTAAGGGAGGTTAGGGGTAATGAAGCAGGTGCGCCTGGATTTGCCGGAGCTGGGTATGATCGTTGCGACCCGAGCCATGCTTGGAGCGGGGATAGCCTTCTTGCTGGCGGACCGATTTACCAGAGATCAAAGAAGAGCAGTCGGAGCGACTTTGACGATCATCGGCTTGGTAACGACAATTCCGGCCATCTGGGCTGTGTGCGGAAACGCCGAAAAAAAGGCAACTGTACCTCTGGCGTAGACGCGACGTGCCAAGGCGGCTTGCCTCCATGCCCGGTTTGCTCCTCACCAGTACCTTCGTACAATAGATATTCTCCGATGTTTCCGCTCAATTCGGTCAGGCGGTCGGAAAGCTAACCATCGAGGCGAAGTCGGGAGTTTCAGACGACGTCGTTTAGACTCCGAGAGGCTTGTAGGGCAAGCCGGGAGGCAACGTCGGGCAAGCTGTCCTCGAATCTTTGGTAGAGGCTCCAAAATGCGACAGGCTGCCGGTACAATCTGCCTTTAACCGATGGCTCGCCTAACGGTTAGTGCAGCATCGCCGAGCCGGGGGTTTGATGTGGCAAACCGGTTACGTGTCTCTCTGCCCCTTCGACTTGAATTCAAGCGTGTTCGCCAGGGGCAGAAACCGATCCAGCCTTAGAAACAAGAAAAGAGCTCAGTCTGATTGCGGGTGTCCCACCCCCGGCTCGGCCATGCTGCTTCACGTGCAGACGAGACAAACTATTGGGGAAAAGTATGTCGGGCTTCATTACGTTTTGGAGCCTCGCCCTACCAAAGATTCGGGGACGAGGACGTTGGATCCGCGAAACTCATCGACTCGTTGAGGTTGAGTGTTCCGGCTATGACCGGCTTTTCTTTGGAGTGAGTCTTTCCTCAAGGTAGGTCTTCAGAACCCGAGCGTCATTATGTTCGGTGTCGTGCGCACTATATATGAGGGTTACGTCGCCCTGCTTAGCCGCGTCCAACAATGGTTGCCAGGCCGTACCATGAGCGTTCAACTCGGCTCGGTATCGGCGTTGAAACTCTTTCCATTTGTCAGGATCATGGCTGAACCAGCGACGTAGCTCGTTGCTCGGCGCCACCTCTTTGCACCAAGCCGCCAAGCGCAACGCCTCCTTTTTGATCCCGCGCGGCCAAAGACGATCCACCAGGAATCGGGTACCGTCTTGCTCCGCGGGTGGGTCGTACGCTCGTTTGATCCGGATCATCAGCTAAGCTCTCGAAATTAGTCCCAGATCCCGAAGATCAAAAGTCCACAGATTACGCAGCCCCGAAATCTACGGATCTCTCAAACCTTGCGCCAAATTTGGCGGGCGGAGGTCGGAGCTGGTTCTTCGTCGAGCTTTAGAGTGTAAACAACCACCACGGATTTCCCCTCGTCTGCCAGACTCCTTTTGATAGTCAGTTCGCCCTCTTTTCCTTGTTTGGTTCTGATACGGTGCATCTCGACGATCTTCTTGTCGTGCTTAGACCAGACCGTTTTGGTGTTAACCGAAGTCGCTCCCAAGATTTGGAAGGGGCTTGGGTCATTGCGTCCGTCGAGATAAAGGGTTTGATCTAAGGCGAAGCCGGGACCCCGGGCGGCGATCGTTAAGATGTCGCCAGTCTGCTGCAATGTAGCTTTAAGCTTGACGTGTGCGGCGTATTTTCGATCGATGAAACCGGCTCCGATTTGTGTCATCAGCGCATCGAGCGAAGTCGATGATTGGAGATCCAGCACCCAGGCGCCGGTGAAATTCGGTCTTTCCGCCTCTGTCGATTTGGCTGTGGCGAGGGTTCGCGGAGGGCTGAAAATGCCGAAACCGGTTGCGACGGCAAGCGCGCAGAGCAGGAAGTGCCTTACCACATTCGACACATTCGAAGCCCGGATTTTTCTAGGCTGTAACTCATGAGGCTTGTCCGCTCGCATTATGGTTGGCTCACTTTCATCTATTAGTTGAGCGAAGCGGCTTCCGTTCCTGTCATTCGCCTTTGCTCATGTCGCCCCTAACTGGCCCACATGATATCCCAGTCGATTTTCAACGTCACCGACCCGGTGGAATCCGCGCTCCATCAAAGCCTTGAACCTGGTTTGACTGGCGGGACGTCCAACGGAGGCGATAAAAGCGTCCCACTCAGGAACGATTTCCGCGTCCTGCGGCAGGCTCGCAATATTAACCAGGCGTTTGGTTTCCGCAATTGCTTGTTTGTCAAAGGAAGCGATCCGCACTGCCAGGGCTTCGACGAAGAAATCAAGCTCCGAATCCGGGAAAGCGCGATTGACGTAGCCATAGCGCTCGGCAAGATCTCCTGGAATATCGTCCGCCCCGAGCAGCACTTCTAATGCACGTCCTCGACCGATGAGGCGGGGGAGACGCGCCATCGGGCCACCGCCCGGAACCAAACCGGCGCCGACCTCCCATTGCGATAAGATGGCTTTTTCTCGACTGGCAAAGCGCATATCGCAAGCGAGCGCCAGCTCGCTGCCGACGCCGGTAGCGCGTCCGCGAACCGAGGCGATGGATACGACCGGAGCGCGGCTTAGCCGGGCCAGCATGTCAGGGAGCGGTTGCAGACCCGTCGGGCCAGGAGATATCGTCGGCTCCTCATCGGGTTTTGCCAGGAAATCCCAGTGCGTTAGAAAGAAGCCTTCGACTGCACTGTCAAAAACCACCACTTTTACCTGCTCATCAATTTCGACTTTGGAAATAATCTCATTCAATGGGGAAAGATTTTTTGGGCCGAAGATGTTGAGTGGTGGTAGGTCAAACGTAACTCGCCAATACGATGGCGAGCGTTGCTCGAGACGGATCTGTCCCGGTTTCGCGCTGGGTGCCGTGTTCATCTCTGCAGTCACGGCTAAGAGGCTAAGAAAATCTATTGGACCAACGTATTGGTCGTTCCCGGTTTTCTTCTCGTCTTGCTATTACCGATATCAACCGATTGCTTGGAAATCGCGCCGGACTGCGCCCTAGGGCTTTTCTTTGCTACCACTCGAAAACCCGTATACCTGATTAAATAGGCCACTTTGGGTGGAGTTACTGTGCAGGACCTATCGAAAAACGTGTTCGAGACGTTACGCAGAGAACAGGATTTCGTCCTTTACCGCGGGCGAAACATCGATGACGCGTCCCAAATTCTGATGCTTTCGCCGGCAACAGCAAATCCAAGCTCAATCACTCTGGGCCGGCTGGAACGAGAGTATTCGCTCAGGCAGATGCTTAATTCTGCTTGGTCTGCCCAGCCAATCGCGATGGTTAACTATTTAGATCGGCCGGTGCTTATTCTAGAAGACCCGGGCGGCGTGCCTCTGGATCAATTGCTGCATCAAGAATTGGATTTGGCCAGTTCGCTCCGTCTCGCGATCAGCCTGTCGGCATCGATCGAATGTTTGCACAGGGCCGGTCTAATCCATAAGGACATCAAACCGGCCAATGTTCTGGTGGACACCGTAAACAGCGGGTGCTGGCTAACAGGGTTTGGGATTGCGTCTCAACTGCCGCGCGAGCGCCAGTCTGCCGAGCCACCCGAGTTCCTTGCGGGGACATTAGCCTACATGGCGCCCGAGCAGACCGGACGAATGAACCGTTCAACGGATTCCCGAAGCGACCTTTATTCACTCGGCGTTTTACTGTACGAGGTGCTGACTGGGACCCTTCCGTTCCTGGCATCAGATCCGATGGAATGGGTGCATTGTCACATTGCCAGAAGGCCAGTCCCACCCGCAGAGCGCTCGACGCGCATTCCGAGATCGGTCTCCGCTGTTGTAATGAAGCTGCTCGCTAAAACTGGCGAAGAGCGTTACCAGACCGCGGCAGGCGTTAAGAGTGATTTGCAGCGTTGTCTGGATGCGGCAGGGACGACCTCCTCGTCGTCCCTAACGGTCGACTTTCCACTAGGGACACATGATGTACCGGACCGCCTTCTGATTCCCGAAAAATTGTACGGTCGAGTCCGAGAAATCGATACTTTGGTCACTTCGTTCAACCGCGTGGCCGCAAGCGGCATGTCCGAGCTAGTGCTCGTTTCCGGTTATGCTGGCATCGGCAAGTCGTCGGTTGTCCATGAACTCCATAAAGTTTTGGTCCCGCCCCGCGGCCTTTTCGCATCGGGTAAGTTTGACCAGTACAAGCGTGACATTCCGTATTCGACTCTGGCGCAAGCCTTCCAAGGCTTGATCCGGCCGCTTCTTGGCAAGAGCGACTCCGAGTTGAGCGACTGGCGGGCAGCTTTTCAGGAGGCGCTAGGTCCTAACGGGGCGCTCATCGTCGACCTGATCCCTGAGTTGGCTTTGATTCTCGGTCAGCCAGCGCCGGTGCCAGAGCTTCCCCTGCAGGACGCACAACGCCGTTTCCATCTCGTGTTCCGGCGTTTCATCAGTGTCTTTGCCCGACGAGGGCATCCTTTGGCGCTGTTTCTCGACGATCTGCAATGGCTCGATGCCGCGAGCCTTGACCTTCTCGAGGATCTGGCGACTCAGCCTGACGTGCAATACTTGATGTTGATCGGGGCTTATCGCGACAACGAAGTTAGTTCCGCACATGCATTGATGCGCAAGCTCGACGCGATCCGCCAAACGGGGGCGATCGTGCAGCAGATCGTTCTGGCGCCACTGCGGGTCGAGGATTTAGCGCAGTTGATGGCGGATTCGCTTCGCTGCGACCAGGCAGGTCCACATTATGCCGAACGGGTTATTCCGCTGGCCCACTTGATCCACGGGAAAACGGGTGGAAACCCGTTTTTTGCCATCCAGTTCATTTCCGCTTTGGCAGAAGAAGAGTTGCTCACCTTCCAGCGGAGCGAAGAGAAATGGTCCTGGGACCTTAGGCGTATTCAGGCCAAAGGTTACACGGACAATGTAGTCGACCTGATGGTGAGCAAGTTAAGCCGTCTGCCGGTCCACACTCAGAAGACGTTAAAAGAGCTCGCCTGTCTTGGAAATGGCGCGGAGCTCACCACGCTTTCCTTGGTTCACGAGGGATCGGAAGAGGCGGTTCACGCGGATTTGTGGGACGCATTGCGACTCGAGTTCATTGTGCGTGTGGATGGCTCCTATCGGTTTGTTCACGACAGGGTTCAAGAAGCTGCCTATTCCCTGATCCCGGAAGAACTACGCGCGGAAGCGCATCTCCGAATGGGCCGGTTGCTGCTGTCGCAAACTCCTCCTGAACGACGTGAGGAATTGATCTTCGAGATCGTTAACCAACTCAACCGTGGGACGCACCTGATTAACTCATCGGACGAGCGTGATCAGTTGGCGGAGCTGAACCTGATGGCGGGCAAGCGAGCCAGAACTTCCACGGCCTATCGCTCGGCGCGCAAGTATTTCGCGGCTGGGGCGGCTCTGTTGCCCAGCGATGCTTGGGATCGGCAGCACAAGCTGGCATTTGCGCTCGAGTTCTATCGAGCCGAATGTGAATTCCTTACCGGCGAATTGGCGGTGGCTGAGGAGCGGTTAACCGCGCTTTCCACCCGAGCGGCAGATACCGTGGAGCTCGCGAGAGTCGAGTGCCTGCGCATCGATTTGTACACCACTCTTGATCAGATCGAAAAAGCCGTCGGCGCCGGTATCGGATACCTCCGGCATCTAGGAGTAGAATGGTCGTCGCTTCCCACAGAAGAAGAAGCGAGGAACGAATATGAGCGGATCTGGAAAAAAATTGGCGATCGTACGATCGAGGAGCTCATCGATTTACCATTGATGAGCGACCCGGAATCCTTGGCGACATTGGATGTTCTGTCGAGAGTCTTTCCGTCGGCGTTGTCCACCGACGCAAACCTTCTTTGTATGGCCGTCTGTCGCGCGATTAATCTGAGCCTGGAACGGGGCCATGGCGACGCCTCCTGTGTAGCTTATGTCTTCTTCGGCAAGGTAGCCGGACCGCAGTTCGGCGACTACAAAGCTGGATTTCAATTCGGTCAGCTCGGATATGAGCTGGTGGAGAAACGCGGCCTGGAGCGGTTCCAGGCTCGGACCTATCTCTGGTTAGCTCAATTTCATCTAACCTGGACCAAGCATGTCGAGTTCGCGCGTGGGCTGATTCAGCGGGCATTCGAAGCAGCTACCAAGAATGCTGATCTAACCGTCGCGGTCTACAGTTTAGACAACTTAAATACAAACTTTCTGGCAGCAGGTGATCCGTTGATGGAGGCGCAGCGCCAAGCCGAGTATGGTCTAGAGCTAGCCGAGAGTGCGCGGTATGGTCATCTGATTAACACGATTAAGGTCCAGCTCGGTGTCATCCGAAGTCTGCGTGGTCTAACTAACAAATTCGGTTGTTTCGACGACGGACAGTTTGCTGAGGCTCAGCTGGAGCAGCATTTTGCGACTCGCAACACAACCAAGCAGCCGGAGTGCTGGTACTGGATCCGAAAGTTGCAGACCCGCTTCTTTGCTCGGGACTATGCGTCGGCCTTCGATGCCGCCAACAAAGCGAAGCAATTACTTTGGACATCAGCGGCCATGTTTGAAACGGCCGAGTATCACTTCTACGCTGCCTTAGCGCGAGCTGCGGTTTACGACGCCCCAACGTCGGGTGGATCGTCCGAATGTTTCACAGCTCTGGCTGACCATCATAGGCAGCTCGCGCTGTGGGGCGAAAATTGTCCCGGGACTTTCGAGAACCGCGTTGCTCTGGTCGGCGCGGAGATTGCCCGGCTCGAGGGTCGCCAACTCGATGCGGAACATCTGTACGAGCAGGCGATCCAGTCAGCGCGGACCAATGGCTTTGTACAGAATGAAGCGCTGGCCAATGAGCTGGCTGCGCGGTTTTACCTGGCGCGAGGTTTTGAGAAGATCGCCAATGCCTATTTGCGAGATGCCCGGTACTGTTACCTGCGCTGGGGAGCCGATGGAAAGGTGCGCCAGCTGGATCAGTTATATCCGCACATCCAGGAAGGCGCACCCACGTTAGGTCCAACCAGTACCATCGGAGCGCCCTTCGAACACCTGGATTTGGGTACGGTTATCAAAGTTTTGCAAGCGGTATCAGGCGAGATGGTCTTTGAGAAATTGATCGACACCCTGATGCGTACGGCCATTGAGCACGCCGGTGCGGAACGAGGCCTATTGATTTGTAATAGAGGAACCAAGCTACGAATTGAGGCCGAGGCGACCATTAACAGCGGAGCTGTCGTCGTGCGTTCGGGAGAACACCTGACGGCGAGTGAGGCATTTCCAGACTCGGTTGTGCAGTATGTTGTCCGCACACACGACATTGTGATCCTCTCGGATGCTTCAACCCAAAATCATTTCTCTGCAGATGATTATATCCAACGGCGGCATGCACTTTCCATCCTCTGCTTGCCGCTGATTGACCAAGGCAAACTGATCGGCGTCCTCTATTTTGAAAATCATCTAGCGGCCGGCGTTTTCACTCCGGAGAGGATCACCGTCCTAAAACTGATCGCGTCGCAGGCCGCCATCTCGCTGGAGAACACGCGTCTCTATCGCGATCTCCAAGAACGTGAGGAGGCGTTGCGACGCAGCGAAACGCATTTGGCGCAGGCGCGAGCGGAATTGGCACATGTCACTCGCGTCATGACCGTCGGAGAGTTGACCGCCTCTATTGCTCATGAAATCAGCCAACCGCTTAGCGCGATTGTCACCAATGCCGATGCCGGTCTACGCTGGCTGGCCGCAGTCGTTCCTAATGTGGAGGAAACGGCCCAAGTGATCCGCCGGATTAGTCGAGATGGGAAGCGTGCTAGTGCGGTCGTCTCCCGAATGCGCGCGCTCTTCAAGAAGACTCCGGCCACGAAGGAGTCCGTCGATATAAACGATGCTATTCAAGAAGTTCTAGCCCTCACTCAGCACGAAATACAAAGGAATCGCGTCTCGATCCGAACCGAATTTGCCGACGATTTACCTCCAGTGGATGGCGACAGGGTCCAGTTGCAGCAAGTAGTTCTGAATCTCCTGGTCAACGCTATCCAGGCCATGAGTACGGTGCCTGATACTACCCGCGAGGTGCAACTGACGTCGCAGATAATTGCCGGAATCGAATTGGAAGGGGCTGAAAAGTCTAATTCGAAAACGCATTCGCCAGGACCAGTACCGCCCCAGATTTTAGTAACGGTCAAAGATTCCGGGCCAGGACTAGACCCCGAACGCTTTGATCACCTCTTTGATCCTTTTTTCTCAACTAAGCCTCAGGGCCTCGGCATTGGCCTTACCGTTAGCCGTTCAATTATCGAAGCTCATAGCGGACGATTGTGGGCAAAAGCCAACGCGCCACGAGGAGCGATTTTTCAGTTTACGCTGCCGGTTTGAGGGGAAAGGTCCGGCTGCGCGGCGATTCGATACGTTTGCACTTGTCGTCGTCCTCGAACATTGGTAGGGCGAGGCTCCAAAACATAGTGAAGCCGCCGGCATCATTTCTCCCAATAGTTTGTCTCGTCTGAAGGTGAAGCAGCATGGCCGAGCCAGGGGTGGGACACCGCAATCCGGCTGAGCTCTTTTCTTGTTTCTAACGACGGGAGATCCCCCGTGGAGGATCACAAAGAGTAATCGCCCCAATATCGCTCAATCTTCAGGTCCCGAATTATCCTTGAGCACTCCTCCAAATCGTCTGAGAGTATGTGGTAACGTCCTACCAGATCCAACATCCGTAAGGGTTCCGTCACCTTATGGACATTTAAGATTCGGCTCTCCCGGATGTCATGGACGATTTCATCCATGGCGTGGACGGCGCCGCGCAGCGTGGGAAAGTCACGCTGGCAATTGCCTTGGCGAAAGCATTCAGAAAAAGTGTCTAAGATCTGATGAAACTCGGTTTCCAGTCGCTCGAGACTCGGCCGCAGCAATGGTTCCGCAATTGGTGGCAGGTTTTTTCGGTAAGATACCAGATGCCCAACCCGAGGCACCACGGCTTGCAGTTGACGTACCAAAGCGCTGAGAGCCGCCTTCTCTTTCTCAGAATAACCGCGCATGCGTAGCCCCTGAACGAATTGCTGGGCTTCCACAGACTGAATAGCCAACTGAGCTCTAATTTTTTCCGGATGTGGATCTTCTCGAAGCAGCGCCCTGATGCCAGCGAAAAGACTCAGTAAATTGTCGCGGAGCAAATTTTGGGGCAAAACCGGCCAGAGCAATCTGCTTATCACAGCCCCCACAAACATACCTGCTATCAAACCGAGGAAGGAGTCGATGATGTTCTGTGAAGCGACTGGTTGCTGCGGATTTAGTCCGACGAAGACGCTTATGAATAAGTAAGTGAACAGCATCCAGAAATTGATCCCGGCCCTCCGGGCGGTCAGGAATCCCAGGCTGAAAAGAATAGCAACCAGCGCCAGATTCATAACCAGATAATTCGCGAGAAACGGCGTGGTTAGTAAGAGCGCAATGATGCAGCCGATGAGAATCAAAGAGCCGAAAAACACACGTTTGAAAATTCCCCTGTCTCCAGTGCCGCCTGCGCGCACAAATGGTCGCGTTAGTACGGTCTGAAGCCAGGCTATCAGCGGAAATGCGGTCGCTCCGGGCGGATGAATCCACTTAACGAGGGTTATTGTCATAACCCCGACCAGACCGGCTTTGATACCAACCTTTACCCAGAACCAATCGATGGTGGGTAGCAGATCCCAATGGGGTTTGGCTTCTGGTAACGGCTGGCCAAAGCGCGGGAGCCCTTCGGTCACATTCCGGATGTTGATTAATTCGTCCCTCAGTGACCGTATGGCGGCGAAATGGGTCCCAAAGGCGATGGCTTTATCGGTCGGTTGCGTAGCGAAGAAACCCTGGTCACGAAGTTCCTCGATTTTTTTTATGAAGACTCCGAAGGCATCCTGCAAAGAACTGGGCGGCAATTTTTCGTCAGGACGACACGATGCCGATAAGACATTGACCTCCTCAGAAATAGCCCTCCTTACTAACTCTATTTCTGTCTGCAGACGTTCGACAATAGCGGCATCGACTCGATGCCAACGGCCCAGGATGAGGACGCCGTCAAAAAGGCTAATAAGCGACGACAGGTAAGCATTGTAATTGGAGAGCCGAGCAGCAAAAAGAGTGCTCTCCATCGCACCCGCTTGCAGCAGATTCCTCAATACCGACAGCCGGGGTGGAATGGTGTGCCGGATTTCCGCCACTCTGCTGGAGGGTTCAGTGCCCTGGGCATAAGCTTCGGCTTGAATGGATATAAGTTGGCCAATCGTTTCAAGACTCTGCCGGCTAGCGGTAACAAATTCTTCGCGGGCGGAACGGGGCCATAAGATTGTCGATACGAGAAGAGCGACCGTTGATCCGAGCAGGATCTCTTCCGTGCGATCTATACCAACCTGCCAGGCCTGATCAGGAGTGGCGATTCCATTGGTAACGACACTGAGCGTCGTCAATCCAAGCAAATAGTAGGCATAGGGAACCTGGCGCGCCCCGAACTGGCCGTACTTATAGGCCGTGATGGCAAGGACTAAAAAGAACAACGGCAGAAAGATAGAGGGTGTTGAGGTGAAATCGCCAACTAGCCAAACGCCAACGAGAGCGCCAGCGATGGTTCCGACCGTCCGCAGAATGGCTTTGACTGCGATCGAACCGGTATACTGGGTCGTCATCATGACCAGGACCGTCAAAATGGCCCAATTATCGTGGGGTAATGGCAGAACTTGGGTCAGATACAAGGACAGCGTGCCGGCCAAGCTCATTTTTATCCCATGCCTCACGCGCAAGTCGCGGAACACCGCCGCCAGCGGCAACTGCCGCCTGCGCGCTGACGAAAGAAGAGGGTTCTGAACGGCGGCCGTGCTCACTGCGCAAACGTATACAACGCAGCTTAGTCGCAACCAAAGAACTAAAAATCTCACGCAAAATCGCAAAGCCGCAAAGGGAAGGCAGAGCAGACCGCAGATGAACACAAATCTACGCGGATGGAGGGTAAAGGTGGCTCGTGACAGTTAGAACTGTGGGCCTCTCCGCTGTTTCATGTGGGTATCGCGGCAGAAGAAGAGTCTGCTGCAAGGCCAGACTCTTAAGTGAACAGAAGAGCACAAAGGTCACTAAGGGGAATGGGCTCCTTAGGAGTGGCACATTTTGACAACGGTCTTTTCTTCGCGCCCTTGCGTGAGATTTTAATTCTGCCTGGATTGGCCTCGATCGCCGACTGGCGTTTCGATACTTTGGTACGATTGATTTTGTTGCGGGCTTCAGTCTAGTTGACCCAATGGACCAAGCAGAAACGCCAACAGCTATCGTTACCGGAGCGTCTAGCGGAATCGGGCTGGGTGTGACTCAAGCACTGCTAGAACGCGGCTGGCAGGTCGTGGCCACCTCCCGTGCGATCAGAACTTCGAAGGAGCTCAAGCCAGCTTCCAACCTCGTTCTGATAGATGGGGATGCCGGTAAAAAGGAAACCGCGGTCAAAGTCGTAGAGACCGCTATTAAACATTTCGGCCGTATCGATCTGCTGGTGAACAACGCCGGGATCTACGTTCCGAAAGCGTTCACCGATTACACCGAAGAAGACTACAATCTGGTGATGAATACCAACGTGGCTAGCTTCTTTTACATGACGCAACAGGTCATTCCACAGATGAAAAAGCAGGACGCGGGGCATGTGGTAGACATCTCCGCCGTCATTGCCGATCAACCGAGTAGTGGCGCCGTTTTGGCGGTTTTATCGAAGTCGCCAATGCCGGCGGTTAGTAAGGCATTGGCGTTAGAGTACGCAGCGAACAATATTCGGTTCAACACGGTGTCCCCCGGCGTTGTCGATACACCGATGCACGCTGGCGGTAATCGCGAGGCGATGGCGAAGTTTCATCCCCTCAATCGGGTCGGTGAAGTTTCTGATATTGTCGACGCGATTCTGTACTTACAGAACGCGACATTCGTGACCGGCGAGAACATCCACGTAGATGGTGGAGTGCATGCTGGCCGATAATTCGCTCGGCGATTGGTCTCGCTTGTCTGACGTCCTCAGACGAGCTGATAGGCGAACCGACCTTATAAACGATGCTGTCAGCGGTCGGCACGTCAGAATATCCTTTCTGAAAAAACGGATTAAAGGACCGATGCGCAACTCTCCGGCGAAATAGACTTGTTCAGATAGTCATTTCAAGCGGATCCACGTATCAATGGACAATCAAACACCCGAAGACCCCTATCAAATATTGGCGCGGGAACGTAGCCATGAGGATTCGAGGCAAACTGTTGCCACCAATCGGATGTTGTTTCAGAGCCTCGTACTGATTAATGGAGGAGCAGCGATCGCCGCCCTGGCATACTACGGTGCCCACAATCTTTCGGGCGCGGGAAAATCGGCGGCGCTTCTGACCATAATTCTTTATTGTCTCGGAGTCTTTACCGCCGTGTTTGCTGGCCTCTACGTCAGGCGAACAACGCAAGAGTGGGAAAGTTTCTGGGAACTCAAGTCCTACCCCGATAGCGCCGAACAGGAGCGCATCATCAAAGGCCACCGCGAACACGCGGTAAGGAGCAAGCGCAAATCAGCCGCATTACTAATATCCAGTGAAGTGCTTTTTCTCGTGGCCAGTTTGTGTCTGGTAGTGTCGTTGGGATAACGAGATGGGAGAGCAGAATTAGCAAGTGCCAGCCTTCGAAGAGAGTTCTCTAACCCGTGAGTACCGGGTACAACAGAAAACGGCGACACGCCGTAGAGTAGCAAAAGATGACCAAAAGCTGCGAATTGAAGCTGGTTTAACAGCTTGCATCTAAATCGTAGCCGCGCGCTATCCATTCGCAGAATCGCTTAGCTTCACCTACCGTTTTGGCAGTGCTGAGTACGGCATAACAATCCCCGGCAAAAGAAAACATTGCCCCGAACATTCCGCCAACCCCAGAACTGATCTCGAATTTTGCCGGGCCGATTGTGCCGACGAAATACTGAGCCTGGTCGTTGTTTTCCCATCTTATCACGCGATTACGCCTCCGATTTGAGCGGTCGGTGCAGCCGTTTGAATCATCGGATTCGAGGCTCAAGGTCCGGTCGGCGTCTGGTTGATCTTTCATCTCTGTAATAACCGTTGAATCATTTTCCGTGCCAAGATCGCCAGCGTTTAGAGCGTTTAGAACACTCTGATAGTGTGCTTCTGATAAAGGCATAACCCAGGGCTGAAGCCCCCTGGGCTGTTCTGTATAGCCGCTTCCGACTTCGCCCCATCCCCCTTTAGCTACGTCGGACAAGTCGCGGCAAAAATACGACACGTCCCCTAAAGGACGTTTTTCGTTTCGATATGATCCTCGTCCTCGAAACGGGCGTGACGGGTGAAAGAATAGCGTTCGGCGTTGGTAGCCGGCGAAGGTCAGCGGCTGACCATAAACCTGCCAAACGGTTACGAGTACGAGGCCGAAACAACGTGCAATTCTCCGTCCTACTAGTGGGACCGTCGGTACCGGATTCGAAACGAGATCGCGTCGCGCCTGGTATCTCGCAGATATCCAGTTAGTCGGGCGACAGCTCACCCGGATTTTTCTGCATTCGTTCGATATTCATAATCCGCTTGCGAAAAGCATCTTGTGAACGCGTTTTCCATCCGTCATACTGGCTTGCGAAACGCTAAGTTTTGCGGCGGCGGGCTGCACGGTCTTGACACTACCCCAAAAAAAAGAAGCAAACGTTGATCTACGTGCGGTTACGAGGACGCGTCGATTCAGGTCCGTCCTTAGGGAACGAGAGTAAGAACTAACTAGTTTCAGGAGAGGAGAAATGCTGTGAGCAGTAGAGACACCAGAATAGAGAAAGATTCCCTTGGCGAAGTCAAAGTCCCGGCTGACCGGTTATGGGGAGCTCAAACCCAGCGCTCGCTGGAACATTTCAGCATCGGCAAGGATTTGATTCCGCGAGAAATGATCAGCGCGTACGCCATTTTAAAGAAGGCGGCGGCTAATGCGAATCAGGCTGGCAAACGGCTGGACGAAAGGCGCCACCAGCTGATCGCTCAGGTTTGCGATGAGATACTCGCCGGCCAGCATCACGATATGTTTCCGTTGCACGTCTGGATGACGGGGAGCGGCACGCAGTTCAATATGAACGTTAACGAGGTTATTTCTAACCGTTGCTGCCAGCTCGCAGGTACTTCGCTAGGAAGCAAAGATCCAGTGCATCCCAATGATCACGTCAACATGGCGCAGTCATCCAACGACTCGTTTCCCTCTGCCATGTACATCGCGGCAGCGCTCAATACGAAGCAGAGGTTGATTCCGTCTGTAAAGGCTCTGCACGACGCCATTGCGGTGAAGGTTGAGGAGTGGAAAGACATTATCAAGATCGGTCGCACTCACATGCAAGACGCGACTCCGCTGACGCTTGGTCAGGAGTGGTCGGGTTATCAAGGCATGCTCGTAGACAATCTCGAGCGGATCGAAGATGCCCTAAAGGGTGTGTATAAATTGGCACTGGGCGGCACCGCCGTTGGTACCGGCATTAACTCGGCGCCCGGTTTTGCTGAAGCTGCCGCTGCCGAAATCGCGCACCTGACCTCATTACCGTTCGTCACCGCACCGAATAAGTTCACCGTGCAGGGGTCTCACGATGCCTTAGTCCAGCTCTCTGGCGCGTTGCGCACTCTGGCAGTTTCTCTCTACAAGATGGGGAATGACATCCGGCTGATGTCCTGCGGCCCGCGGGCTGGCTTTGCCGAGCTGCTAATTCCGGAGAACGAACCGGGCTCATCGATTATGCCGGGCAAAGTCAATCCGACCCAAGCCGAGGCTCTGACCATGATTGCCGTACAAGTAATGGCGAACGATGTAGCGGTGGGCTTTGGGGGAGCAGGCGGGTATCTCGAGATGAACGTTTATAAACCGCTGATCATCTTCAATATCACCCATTCCATCACGATCATGACGGATGGTTGTATCAACTTCCACAAGTTCCTGGTTGAGGGTACGAAGCCCAACCTGAAAAAGATCAAAGAATATGTCGATCGCTCATTGATGTTAGTGACCGCGCTTGCGCCTGTCATCGGCTACGATAAAGCCTCCCAGATCGCCCACTATGCCATGGATCATGATCTCACCCTGAAGGAGGCCGCACTGAAACTCGGCTTCGTAACCGAGGAGGAGTTCGATCGGGTCGTTGATCCCGCCAAAATGGTCAAGCCGTATGTGGCGGCTGCGGGCTAGCCGCCGCTCGCGTTCACGCAGTCGGTCGCTTAGGAATCGGCCGATGCTTAGCTTCCCGATTTGTGCGGAGATTAGAACGACGTGGACTCGAAGGTAAGAGACGACCACTCGCTAGTGAGGACGACTCTCGACCTGATGTTACAGGCCGGTAAGCTTCTTTTTGCGAACGGACAAACGACAGAGCGAATAATGTGCGCTCTCAAGGAATTGGCGACTGCCGGCGGTTTTAAACCGGCCATCTTTGTGGAGTGGGGACAACTAAGAGTACATCTTGATAACGGGTTCGAATCGCATTCCGGAGCCATCTCCGTCGAACCGGCCGGCGTAGACATGAACAAGGTCAACGCCACGATGAGTTTGATCCATCGGGTGGACGAGGGGACGATGGATCTCGCCGCCGCCCGATCGGCGCTACAAAGAATCTCTGAATCTCCGCCGGTCTTTTTGATACGTTTCGCCTTACTAGCGGCGGTTGGAGCGGCGGCTCTCGGAGTCATCTTTGGTGTAGATCATCCAACCACTCTCATTCTGATCGCCTTGGTTGCCGGTGCGGGTGCTTGCTTGCGGAGGTGGCTGGCCAAGTGCAGTCATAACCTTTTCATACAGCCTTTTTGCGCAGCTCTTTTAGCGGGCATCGTCGGAGCGATTGCGGTCCATCTGAACTTAAGCTCCGACCAAAGACTTATCGCAGTTTGCCCCTGTATGATCCTAGTTCCCGGACCGCATCTTTTGAACGGCGCGCTGGATCTTGCCCGGGCTCGAATCCCGCTCGGGATCGCCCGAATCGTCTACGCTACGGTGGTTACTCTCACCATCTCTACTGGACTCGTGCTGGGCCTCGCTTGTGGGGGTGCCGGCCTGGCGCCTGGAGGTACCTCTACAATCGTGCCACTTGGATATGATGTCCTCGCGGCCGGAGTCGCCGTTGCGGCTTACGGGACCTTTTTCAATATGTCATGGTCGGTTTTGCCGATCCCCATCGCGGTCGGGATGCTCGCACACGGATGCCGTTGGGGCGCAATCACTCTAACAGGTGTGAACGCGGCAACCGGAGCACTGATAGCGTGCCTCATCGTAGGAATCATCATGACCCCGATTGCGGATCGATTGCATTTGCCGTTTGCGGGTCTCGCTTTCGCCTCGGTGGTTTCTTTGATTCCTGGCTCGTATCTTTTTCGGATGGGTGGTGGAATGGCCAGTCTCCTCGCGTTCGGAACGAAGGCCAGTCCGGATCTGTTCTTCCAAGTCCTGGATGACGGAATTGGTGCGATCTTAATCGTCGTGGCGATGACCTTTGGCTTGGTCGCTCCAAGGATCTTTTGGCCAGAGAGCTTTCGCAAAGGAGAGCACAAAACGGTGTAGCGGCATCGAAATCGTCCTCGTCCTCGATTCGGGAGGCGTATGAGCGTCTCGAAGTGCCTGATCACTCAACGCGTCGAATGGATGGGACCTATAGGACCAATAGGACTTATGGGACGGACTTCGAGGACGAGGACGAGAACGATTGCGCTGGGCGCTGCCGGCGTTCCTAACGCGGCTTAGGTTGGAGCCGGATCAGCGCGAATCCCACGACGCTTAGCATCGCGCACACGAGAAACATCGACCGATATCCGAAGAATTGGGCCCAACCGCCCGCCGAAAGACTGGCAAACAGAAAACCCGCATTGGCGGTGTTCGCGAACAAAGCGGCTGCTGCACCGGCCTGATTGGGCATAAGGGATTGCACGTAGCTGATACCCTGATAGGCGATCAATCCGATGCCGATAGCGCGCAATAGCTGCGCGCCCAACAATATGGACACAGATGGACCCCAAGCTATCACCAGAAA
>JAFAZK010000127.1 GCA_019239825.1 Verrucomicrobiota bacterium
GACACATTCGTCGAAGGAACATCGTCAGTCGCTTCGGTAGAATCATTGGAACGTTCGGGAGCCTCGCCCCACCAAAGCCGTGGCCTTGCGCAAGTTCGCGGCTCGGCATGCATTTAGGCCTAACACACTCGTCGGAGGAACCATCGTCGGTCGCTTCGGTAGAGTCATTGGAACGTTCGGGAGCCTCGCCGCACCAAAGCCGTGGCCATATCCAAGTTCACGGCTCGGCGCGGTCTTAGGCCTGACACATTCGTCGAAGGAACATCGTCAGTCGCTTCGGTAGAATCATTGGAACGTTCGGGAGCCTCGCTCCACCAATGGTGCGAACGCCTACCGTGACAAGTCCGTCTGATTCAAAATCGTAAAACCACCGCCGCCGAGGACGGATCGTGCGCACTCGGTGTCGTCCAAATGCAGAGCGAGTGCAGAACGACCATGGGGACGGAGCAAGAGCGGGTAGCAAACTTGAATGTTGACCTCGGCCATCAATAGGCAAGAGAGCAGCTTCTTTAGATCTACAGCGACCTCCCGCATCTCAACCACCAAGATCTCGGAAATGCTGTAAGCGACCTCGTGTAGGTCGAAAATCTGTTCCACCGCCTCCGGATCACTCACGATGATGCGGACCAGCGCGGAATCGGTCGAGTCCTGTGAATTCAAGCCGATAACGTGAACCTGGCTCTCATTCAGCAAGCGAATAATTTCGAGAAGGGCTCCTACCTTATTCAACAGAAAAACAGAGAACTGTTTAACGGTTGGTCCAGACGTGGTTTCTCTAACCTGAGCTCCGGCCGTGGCCATCGAAAACGCAAAAAACTTTATTTGTAAGAGTAGATCAAGCAAAAGGTAGTCGCTGCTTGAGCGGAGCTCGAGACTTCGACGTAGTACAATCCGCTGGCATCTGGGCTAAAACCCGCCGCAGCCTTGTTATCCTTTTGGTAGGTTTGAATTTCGACCGGATTTCCGTGA
The DNA here is from genome assembly GCA_019239825.1 of Verrucomicrobiota bacterium. Taxonomy (GTDB): domain Bacteria; phylum Verrucomicrobiota; class Verrucomicrobiia; order Chthoniobacterales; family JAFAMB01; genus JAFAVN01. The sequence goes on from JAFAZK010000127.1 coordinate 970, forward strand.
TCGTCAAACACCGAGACGGCAAAGCCCGTAGAGCCATCGGTGCCTGCCACCGAAAACCAGTAAGCGTTGCCGCTGTAGAGATTGACTTGGAGCGTCTGGGGGTGGCCTTGCGAAACTTTCGCGTACCACGTTCCATCCCTGAGCTTGAATCCGTCATTTTGAAAAGCGCCGGCGAGATCCAGGACCTCGCTATGCGCTTTAGTTTGGTCGTCAGTATCCGCACCGAACAGTACTGTCGTCCCGAGAACAAGAGCAAGAGAGAGTAAGAGACGTTTCATTCGCCGGCCGAGATTTCTTTGGTCAATTTAGCAGAAGCTTGATTTAGGGTCTTCACTTCATCCGCTGTGGGAACGTGATCCGCCGGGAATGAGACCAGAGTTGCAATGTTCTTGAGGTCGGCATTCACCTTAACGACGAGTTTGTCCTGTCGGATCCTATTTGGGAGTTGATCCAACTTACCTCGTAGGTAGCCAACCAGAGCAGGTTGTCGCAGGAGCTTTGCCGTTTCGGGATTGTAGCTCTCGACTAAGAGCCCGGTTACCACCTGCGTCCCACGGATCCAGCCGCCGATACTTACCAGCGTGATTAAGTCGGTATCCCGGTTCTCTTCGAGCGCTTTTTTTACTTCGTTTTGGGTGGCTTCCAGCTCTTCATTTAGCTGATCCCACGATCCGTCCTCCGCAAATTGGGTTATGCTTTTGCCTCGGGCCAGGACGCTATCGGAAACACTGAGTTTCTTCGCCAGCGCGAGTACATCGCGTCCAATATTTTTGACCTGTTGACCGTCCTGCGCCTCTACCGCGATGTATCCATCCGCAATCAAGGTGCCGAGGTTCAGAGCCATTTGCGCTCGATTGACCCCCCCGATCGGTGTTGGCGGCCGAAATTGGGATACCCAGTTCGGTTTGCCGGTTTTATCAATCGCTTTGAAAAATTCTCCCGGTGTCGGGACGGTAAGCGAATCGATCGTGACAGCTGCTTTCAGTTCTGCCTCAGACAACGGCGAAGCTGCTGGGGTCGGAGAACTTCCCCCACCAGTTTGCTGCGCCCCCAAGGGCTCGACTGCCAAAATGGCGATGATGCTGGGCAAAAGCCACTTCCAGGGAGGGGCCATATGCACCGCAGTTTATCAACAGAGTGGGACCTGTCCAGCCCCTACGAAGCGTTTCTCGCTTGCCGCCTTGGGGTTCTGCACTGCCTCGCCCTAAGCTCGGCGGAATGAGAGATGGCAGATTACAAATGACAAATTTGAATCTGTACGAGGGGATCGAGCCCCGAATTTGTCATCTGTCATTAGTTATTTGTCATTCCCGCCGAGCCTAAGGCGAGGCGAGACGGCCTTCTTCAAATTTTTCTTTACGCAACCTCCGTCTCCCCTGATGGTTTCCGCCGTGAAACTCGAGGTTGTCGTGATGCCAAAGCGGAACGTGCTGGATCCGCAGGGTGTAGCCGTCCGCAACGCCGTCCGCGAACTCGGTTTGAGCAATGTCGGCACAGTTCGCGTTGGAAAGATTATTGAGATAGAATTCACCGGTGAACCGGACGAGGCAAAACTCGATGAGATCTGCCGGGACCTTCTTTGTAACGAAGTGATTGAAGACTACCGTATATTAGGAGCTGTGTTGAAATAGGATCGCGATGAAAATTGCCGTTGTTCGTTTTCCCGGCTCAAATTGCGATCAAGACTGTTTGCGCGCGTTAACCGACGGCCTTGGGGTAAAGGCTGAGTACGTCTGGCACAAGGAGACGTCGATTGCCGGTTTTGATGCTGTCATTCTTCCCGGAGGCTTTTCGTACGGAGATTACCTCCGTTGCGGCGCCATCGCGGGGTTTTCACCCGTAATGCAGTCTGTAATTGAAGCTGCCCACGCGGGCATGCCGATTTTTGGTATCTGTAACGGCTTCCAGATCTTGTGCGAGACTGGGCTATTGCGCGGCGCGTTAATCCGGAATCGCTCTCTCCTGTTTTTGTGCCAGCCAGTTTACTTGAGGCTAGAAAACAACCAGACCCCGTTTACTCGGTTGTCCGAGCAGGGTGCCATATTGCGAATGCCGATTGCTCATGGTGAAGGCGCCTACTACGCGGACGATCAGACCTTAAAGGAGCTGGAAGAGGGAGGGCAAGTGGTGTTCCGCTACGTGAATATGACCGGTCAGCCCACGCCCGAAGCGAACCCGAATGGGAGCCGGAACAACATCGCTGGCATTTGCAACCCGGCCGGGAACGTTCTCGGCCTTATGCCTCATCCGGATCGGTCTTGGGATGGCCGCCTAGGCAGTGAGGATGGTCTGCAACTGTTTAAATCCTTGGTGGATACTCTGCTCTCGGTCGCGGCATGACTCCTACCCTTACGCCCGAGCTGGTGCGCCAACATGGTTTGTCGGAAGAGGAGTTCGAACGCATCAAAGCAATCTTGGGGCGCGAACCAAATTTTACCGAGCTGGGCGTGTTCTCGGTCATGTGGAGCGAACATTGTTCCTACAAGAACACGCGCCGAGAGCTCAGAAAATTTCCGACGACAGGCCCCCGTGTCCTGGTAAAAGCGGGTGAAGAGAATGCCGGCGTCATCGATATCGGTGACGGCTGGGCTGTGGCCTTCAAGATGGAGAGCCACAATCATCCCAGCGCGGTTGAGCCCTTCCAGGGAGCGGCAACCGGGGTAGGGGGGATCATTCGAGACATTTTCACTATGGGAGCCCGGCCGGTCTTCTTGATGAACTCCCTCCGGTTTGGGCCGATCCTTGGCGATAACGATGCCGCTCGGAAAAACCGGAAATTGGTCCGTGGCGTGGTTGCTGGCATTGCCCACTATGGGAATTGCATTGGTGTGCCCACCATCGGCGGAGAGATCGCCTTCGATGAGTCGTATAACGGCAACCCGCTAGTAAACGTTCTTTGCTTAGGCGTCTTGAAAAAGGCGGAGATCGCCCGAGGAGCTGCTTCGGGCGTCGGCAACGCCGTATTTTACGTAGGATCCGAGACTGGGCGGGATGGTTTGGCTGGAGCGGCGTTTGCATCGCGCGATTTGACCGAAGAATCGAAAGCGGATCGGCCGGCGGTTCAGGTCGGCGATCCGTTCCGAGGGAAGTTGCTATTAGAGGCTTGTCTTGAGCTTCTGACCAGCGGAGCGGTCGCCGGTATCCAGGATATGGGAGCAGCCGGCCTCACCTGTTCCACCTGCGAGACCGCCAGTCGAGGGGGCACCGGAGTCCAAATCGATTTGGCCCTGGTGCCGAAACGCGAGACCGGCATGTCCCCGTACGAGATCCTGCTGAGTGAGTCTCAGGAACGGATGCTCATCATCGTTCGGAGCGGTGAGGAAGAGCGGGTCAAAGAAGTCTTCGAAAAATGGGATCTTCCTTATTCCAAGGTCGGTATAGTGACGGATGACGGCTTCATGCGGGTTCTGAACGACGGGGCAGTCGAAGTTGAAATTCCTGCCAAACAGTTAGCGGACGACGCACCCGTATACGAACGCGAGGTGGCGATTCCTGCGCGACCTCAAGTGATCACCATTTCGGACCTGGAGTTTCACGACACAAAGGACAGTCTGTTGCAGCTGTTGGCACATCCGACGGTCGCCTCTAAAAATTGGGTTTTCAGGCAGTACGATCACACGGTGCGGGCGGGAACCGTTGTTCCACCAGGCTCTGATGCCGCGGTTTTCTATGTGCGCGAGGCAGATAAGTTCTTGGCCGCCACCACCGATTGCAATCATTTGTACTGCCGGTTGGACCCACGGGAAGGCGCGAAAATTGCCGTAGCAGAGGCTGCCCGAAACCTGACCTGTTCCGGTGCGATTCCGTTAGCGGTCACGGACAATCTCAATTTTGGTAACCCGTATCGACCCGAGAATTTTTGGCAGCTGCGAGAAGCGGTAGAAGGACTTTCCGAGGCTTGCCGCCGTTTTGAAACGCCGGTGACAGGAGGGAATGTCAGTTTGTACAATGAAAGTCCTGAAGGAACGATCGATCCTACCCCTACGGTTGGGATGATCGGTTTAATTGAAGATGAGCGCTGGATCACTCGTCAGTACTTCCGTAACGAGGGAGACGTGATTTTTCTGATTGGCGCGATTGGGGACGAGATCGGCGGTTCGCTGTATCTCAAAACCGTTTTCGGAAAGAAGGCTGGCCTGCCTCCTCGGCTGAACTTTGACCGGGAGCTGGCCGTCCAGAAATTCATACGAGCACTGATTCGGAAAGGTGTCGTCAAGAGCGCCCACGATTGCTCGGAAGGAGGCTTGGCCGTAGCGCTGGCTGAGTGTTGTATGAGCGGTGCGGAAAAAATCGGTGCCCGGATCCGTCTACCTCAGATGGGCGGGAGCTCATCCGTAGCGAATCAGCGTTTGGACGTTAGTCTGTTCAACGAATCGCAATCCCGAATTATTGTTAGCGTTCCGAGCGAGGCAATTGACCTCGTTCAACAGCAGTCCGCTCAGGCGGGAATTGAGCTGACCAAGCTTGGTTCGGTCGGCGGAAGTGAACTGGCGATCGAGGGGCCCGAGGGCACGCTATCTTGGCCTTTGGATCAACTCCATGAGGCGTGGTATTCTGCTATTGCTCTGGCTTTGTCTCAGCAAGATTTGTGAAAACTCACCATATACCCACCCACGAATGCGGTGTCTTCGCGGTGTACGGGCATCCCGACGCCGCGATGCTGACGTACTATGGGCTGTTTGCCTTACAGCACCGGGGACAAGAAAGTGCCGGTATAGTCGCAGCCGATGGGCCGTCTCAGCCATTTCATATTCACCGGGGAATGGGTTTGGTGTCCCAGGTCTTTGGCGAAAAGGAACTACAGACCTTAGGAGGTTCTCGAGCGATTGGCCATGTTCGCTACTCCACCAGTGGTTCGAGCACCCTCAAAAACGCCCAACCCTTTGTTGTGGACTGTGCTCGTGGCCAGTTGGCGATCGCTCACAACGGGAACCTAATTAATGCTGCGCCTTTGCGGGATGAACTGGAAAACCGCGGCTCGATTTTCCAGACCACCGTCGATAGCGAGATCGTTTTGCACCTGCTCGCTCAGCCTTCCGGCCATCGAAACGTGCTGACCGCGCTTCGCCAACTCCATGGCGCCTTCTCTTTTGTGGTCATGGGCGAGAAAGAAATTATTGGAGTTCGAGATCCCTATGGCTTTCGACCCCTGGTTTTGGGCAAATTGGAGGACGCGTTTATCTTGGCGTCTGAGACCTGCGCATTTGATCTAATTCACGCCGAATTTGTCCGTGAAATAGAGCCGGGCGAAGTGATCATCATCAACGACGACGGCATCCATTCCGAATGGCCGTTCAAGGAAGAGCGGCAAGCGTTTTGTATGTTCGAGTTCGTTTACTTCGCTCGCCCGGACAGCATGATCCAGAACCGCAACGTTAGCAAAGTCCGGGTCGCGATGGGAAAGGAGCTGGCTCGCCTGCATCCCGTGCAAGCCGACATGGTAGTGCCGGTACCCGATTCTGGCAACTACGCAGCGCTGGGATTCAGTCACGAGCTGGGGATTCCGTACGAGCATGCTTTCGTTCGAAACCACTACATTGGGCGAACCTTTCTTCAGCCAACTCAACTCATTCGCGACTTCAATGTGCGAGTGAAGCTGAATCTCATTAAGGAGTTAGTAGAAGGTAAGCGAGTAGTGGTTGTGGATGATTCGGTTGTGCGAGGGACAACCGCCCGAGCTCGCGTGGTTAACTTGAGAGAGGCCGGCGCGAAAGAAGTCCACCTGCGAATCAGCTGTCCTCCGCATCGGTTTGCCTGCTATTACGGTATCGACTTTCCTGACCCCAAGAATCTCTTGGCCAATCAATGTAGCCCTGGGGAGATTCAGAAATACCTGGGCGTCGATTCCGTCGGCTACCTGGACATCGACGGCATGGTCCGGGCAACCGGCCTGCCTAGGGACCACTTTTGCATGGCATGTTTCGATGGGGACTATCCGGTCCCTTTTGATGGCATCTTGGACAAATTCATCATGGAACGTCGCAAAGGGCGATCGAACCTTTTGCAGGAAGATATTACCCAGCCTCGACTATTCGTTCCTTCTAAATGAGACCGGTCTCAAAGAAGAAGGCCTACGCGGCGGCCGGTGTCGATATCGCCCTCGGCAATCAGGTGAAGCAAGGCCTGCAGGAAAAAGTCCAGCGGACCTACGGCCCAGAGGTGCTGGGTCGCATTGGGGGATTTGGCGGATTATTTCGGGCTGAGTTTGGTCAAATGAAAGAGCCGGTGTTGGTTTCCAGCATCGACGGCGTTGGGACTAAGCTAAAGATCGCCGTCTTGTTAAACAGCCACGAATCCGTCGCCCAGGACCTGGTGAACCATTGTATCAATGACATCGCGGTCACCGGTGCGCGCCCGCTTTTCTTTTTGGATTATATCGGAGCCGAACGACTGGATCCGGAGGTTTTTGATCAACTGATCTCGGGTTTTACCAAGGCCTGTAAAGCAGGGAATTGCGCTTTAATCGGCGGGGAGACAGCGCAGTTACCGGATCTCTATCACCATCGCGAGTATGATCTTGCCGGTTGTATTGTCGGAGTGGTTGATCGCCCCAAGATCTTAGACGGTGCACGCATTGTTCCGTCCGACCTTTTGTTAGGGATTCCTTCCAATGGGCTGCACACGAACGGGTACAGCTTGGCTCGCAAAGTTTTACTCCAACAGATGCGCCTCAATCTTGGCGCTAAAGCCGAGGGTCTGACGCGGTCCGTAGGAGAAGAGCTGTTGCGGATCCATAAGAATTATCAGCCGCTCCTGGCTGCTATACCTGTAGGGCGGGTTAAAGCCGCCGCTCACATCACCGGTGGAGGGTTAATCGATAATGTTCCACGAATCTTGCCTCCAACGTGTGATGCGTTAATCGATTCGACATCATGGAAAGTGCCGCCGATTTTTCGACTGATTCAGCGCGGGGGAAACATTTCCATGGAGGAGATGTTTGAAGTTTTTAATATGGGCATTGGCATGGTCTTGGTTGTTGCTCGGCATCATGGGGAAGAAGTAGCCGCCAAGACAGGATCAAAGGTGATTGGACAAATCACGCCGGGTTCGGGTAGGGTGCTACTCACTTGAGATTTTTTTCCAAGCACCGGTTTTGGGGAGTCGGCCTGGGCGCCGGCTTGCTCGGGGCCGTTTTGTTGGCGGTTCGGTACGCATTCAAGACGCCCAAAGCAGCTAAAATCCCGGACACAGTTGCTCCGGCGATTTTTGCGACCCGGATTTTTTACACCGGGCGAGGCCAGCTGGTTTACCACGAGTCCGGGAACGGCGAGCCGCTGGTTTTCATCCATGGCGTCTATCCGGGCGCGTCCTCGTTCGAATGGTCTCGAGTATATCCCCATTTTGCGCACCGGTTTCAGGTACTGGCGCCGGATCTTCTCGGTTTTGGCGAATCATCCCGGCCGAACCGACCCTTTAATCCATCAGAACACACGGAGATTTTAGCGGAGTTTCTTCGCGCAAAGGCCGGGCAGTCGCGCGCAGTCCTGGTCGCTAGCGGGTTAGGTGCAGCTTTCGCAGTTTTATTAGCCGAACGTCACCCGGAGTTGGTCCAACGATTGGTTCTGGTTATGCCTGTCGCCTCCGCCGGGAATCATGGTCGCCGAATCTTTTTTGATTATAGCCGTTGGCTAGCTGCGCTTCCGCTCGCCCGGCAAGCCTATTACTATCGGTATCTGGCTACCAAAGCTCGCATCCGGCTTTGGCTGGCCACTGCTTGCTTTGCTGACCCGGAAAAGATCGATGACGAAATCGTCGACGTTCTCTGGACTTACTCCCGCCAATTTGGCGCGAATCGGGCCGTTCTGTATTCGGCTCGGGGTAGACTCAACGTTGATCTGGAGCGGCATTTGGCCGAACTGACCCAGCCGGTTACCCTGGTTTGGGGAGAGCAAGCAAAGTTTCCGCCGGTTCACGTGGGTTACCGCCTCCGGGAAGTGGTTCGACAATCTAACCTCGTTGTCCTGGATAAGGCGGGAGCCTTCGTAGCGCTGGAGTCTCCGCGTGAGCTCTGTGAACTCCTCGATCGCGAGCTCGATTCTCAGCTCCGGATCTACCAGGCGAAATAGCTAGGAGAGAGGGGCTAGCGGGGAGACAGTCAGCGGTGGCACGCCATGGGTAGGTAAGTCGAACAGGACCTATGACTTATATGTCCCGGGGCCACACTAGTGTCCCGGGGCACACTACTCTCACAATCCCGTAGGTCCTATACGTCCCTATCCGTGAACAGCACCGCATGTATGTAGCCGGCCCTACGCTCTCGCTACGCTTTCACGCCTCCCCTAGCTCCTTTTCCGCAGCCTCTTCAGCTCTGCCGCAAACTCCACCTGAGCGTCCTGAATCATACGGCGCAACCCGTCAGATCCGATTGGTTGAGCTCCGAACGAGGTCACTGTTTGCTGCTCTAGCAAATCGGCTGTCGCTACAGTGATGGAGAACTTTTTGGCGTATTTGGCAACCAGACGCTCGACGATCTCATCGGCAGTTCGTCCGGCATTTGAATAAAAGATCTGAATTCCGCCGGGTTCCTCTATCTTGTTTACCATGGCGCCTTTCCCGTCAAAAACGACCACCACATGAGTCCCGGATACATCCTGATAGGCGGTTAATGTCTTGACTAAGCTGTCCCGTGCGACCGCTGTGTTGCGCTGATGCAATGCGAGCAGTTCCGGCCACGAAAAGATGATGCTATGGCCGTCGACAATTAGGAAATGCTCGGACACAGGTGGAAATTACCCGGTGTCGACCGTCGAAGACAGACGAAAAGCTGGCTGCGGCGAAAACCTCGGCGCGGTATTACTATTTTCGCCCTGCCAGCTGACTATTTTCCCAAAATCCGTTCGGCTGGGATTCCGCGCAATTCGTAAACGCGCAAAATAGTTTCCTCAATGAGGTTATTCGGGCAAGAAGCACCGGCAGTGATCCCGATTACCGCAGGGCCGGTTGGTAACCAATCGGCCGTTGTAGTCTCGGACTTCTGGTGAAGGTTGAAGTGAGTAATCCGCTTGGCGCTTTCGAGTTTGTTGGCTCCTCGAACAAAATAGGTCGGAAGCTCTGCCTCGCCCATCTCGGCCAGATGAGAAGTGTTCGAGCTATTGTACCCACCCACCACTAAGAGCAGATCCATCTTGTCTTTCAGGAGCACTCGCAACGCATCTTGCCGTTCTTGTGTGGCTCCGCAGATGGTGTCGAAGAAACGGAAATTCTTAGCTCCTTGCTCGGGTCCGTCCCTGTCTATGATGGCCGCTCGAACCCGTCGTTGCACGTCCTCCGTCTCGCCCCGCAACATGGTCGTCTGGTTGGCCACTCCGACCGCCTTCAAGTGGATATCGGGATCAAACCCTGGCGAGCACGCATCTTTAAAGCGCTCAAGTAAAGCCTCCTTGTCCCCGCCGTGGCGGATGTAATCGCACACGTAATCAGTGTCAGCTAAGGTCAAAACGACGAGATAATGACCGTGCCCGTGACCCAGCGCCCGGGATGCCGTTGCCTTTGTCTCTTCATGCTCGGCTTTTCCATGAATAATGGAAGTCACGTTTTCAGAAGCGTTTTGTCTCACTCGCTTCCAGACGCTCATTACATCTCCGCACGTCGTATCGACAATTTGGCAACCACGCTCGTGAATCTTCGCCAAGGTGTCCAGATCAGTGCCAAAGGCCGGCACGATCACCACATCCTCAGCCGTCAAATCCTCAATTTCGGCCTCACGGTTTTTACCGATGAGGTTCTTAATGCCCATGGCCGCGATTTGATCGTTTACCAGCGGATTATGAATAATCTCGCCCAGAATGAACAACCGCTTGTCTTTGAAGACCTTGTGCGCAGCGTAGGCCAGATCGATCGCCCGTTCCACGCCGTAGCAGAAGCCGAATTGCTTCGCCAGAAGAACGGTCGTGTCCCCGACCTGGAGAACCCCACCATTGCCCCGAATCCTCTCAACAACGGTGCTACGATAATGGGATTCCACCTGCTCCTGCACTTTCGCCATAACGTCTGGCGTACGCAGGTTGATCTTCCTCGCTTTTGCAGGAGCAGTACTTTCGGGTGTGGACATCTAAAAAACCTAGCCGAGTCTGCCCGGCTTCGCAGCCACTAAAAAAAGCGGCTATTGGGTGACCAAAAGTGGCTCTTGCGGAGTCGAAAATGCATGGCTCGAAGGACCCGTGATCAGGGCTGAGGCCGACTTATCCTTCCATGCGTAGTCGTTCGGCCGGGAAACACTCTTGCCGATGGTCGCGTCCTCTGGAAGAGATGTCGCGATCGTAACCGGCGTACCCTCGTGGACCAAAGCGAAGAACTTTGGAGCCACGTTCGGATGAATTCGGATGCAACCATGGCTGTGGGCAGTAGGCCAGACAGCGCCGGCGTGGAATCCGTACTCCGGTTTGAATTGGACCCAATATGGCATCGGATACCCCACGTAATGGTAGCCACCACCTGGAGCTCTCCCGCTTTCACCGGCAACAACCTCGTTACCCTTGACCCAGAACCCGTAGGAACCGGAGCGCTTGTTCAATTCTTTGTTAGTGACGCGGTAAGAGCCAAGTGGCGTCCCTTTGCCGCTGGTCCCGATCGTTATTGGTGTGACCAACAACGGCCGCGTACCTTCCATCACGTAGACCATCCTGTCCTCTAACGAAACTTTAACCCGGATCGCACTCGGATCCTTCGCCTTGTAAGCCACGGTGTTATAGTTACCAGGGAAGGTCCCGGTGTTTGTGATGGTTTCAACGGTGGAACAGCCAGTCAAAAGAGCCATAACCGAGGCAGTTCCCAGAAGCAGGGCACGCAGGCGGGATTTTGTCATAAGAGAAAATTTCGACCTGTATTGTACTGGTTTGCTATTTTTTGCAAGTCTGAACCCCGCGGGGACCAGCTCTTGCTGATTCGTAATAGGGGTGTGCTAGATTGCTGAGTTGACGCGGAATTATTTGCGAACCTCACCGCGTTCAAGCCCGACCTGGCTCTGTAGGAGCGAAATCTTTATAGATTTCTGTTTAATACCAGTTCCTCGGCCGCCTGAATCACATTCTGGAAAGGGATTTCGGCCAGGATTCCAAAATCTGCATGCCGATTTAGCTTGGTTTGCGTGAGTAAAGGCGAGCTCAGTCCACATAAGAAACGAGCGATCTGCCTGGGAGAAGAAAGAGCGTCGGGGTAGTCATGCCGAAGGATGCGAAACTGATGGTCCAGTTTCGGTATGCTCATCGTCCGTTGGGTCAGGAAAGTTCTTTGGGAATTACCAAGGCAACTCTCACAGTGTCCGCAATCCCGCCCGAGCTCTTCGCCAAAATACTGGAGGAGATAACGTACAATGCATCCGGGATGTTCCGCCAGGTGTGCCACTTCCCTGACCCGGTTCACATCGTTTCGTTCCCTTACCTCGAAACGCTCAACCATTTTGGCTTTCAGTTCTGACGCGTCTGCAGGCCCAGGCTTTCTCCGGTAACCTTGCCGAAGCCCCGTTACTTTTAGCTGCAGGTCACCCCGCTCTTCGAGATACATCAGCGCCTTTATAATGCGTGTCCGGGTCGTCGAAAGCTGGCCCTCCGTTTGGTCCAGGTCGATCGACGACCACCGGCTATGTCTAGTAGCGTTAGCAAAAATACCGCGAACAAAATTCGCTCGCTCGGCATCGAACCGGCTCAAGATCTCTTTTGCCGATTTGAGGAGCACAAATTGGTACTCGTTGTAGAACGGCTCAGTGGCCTCGACCACATCCTCGAGCTCCAAATACGTGAGCAACGTCTCAATCACCAAAGGGCGCACATCGTAGGTCCGGGACAAGCCAGATACTGAAACATTGAATTGGTTCTCCTTCGCCAAAATCCAGTCGATGATCGCCCCAATCCTGTCTTTGTCGGGCGTGTCGCCATAAGTGAAATTCTCCAGCACCGTGAGATCTTCGATCGAGGCTAACATTTCGCAGGTTGAATCTTGCCCATCACGGCCTGCCCGGCCGATTTCTTGCGAGTAGTTCTCCAGGCTTTTGGGCAGGTTATAATGATAGACGTAGCGGATATTGGATTTATCGATCCCCATGCCGAAGGCGATGGTCGCGACCACGACGGCGTCAGAAGACTTCATAAACCAGTCCTGTACCTGAGCTCTTTCGTCTCCGCCTAATCCGGCATGATAATGGCGAGCCGCTACCCCTCTCTTGCTCAAAGAGGCAGCTACCATCTCTGCGGTCCGCTGCAATGTGACGTAAACTATTGCCGGACCCGGTGACCGGCTTTTCAGCCGGTCCAATAAGAGCTCTGTCTTTCCTCCCCCGCCGCAAAAGGTGATCCGTAGCGTCAGGTTCGGCCGATAAAATCCCGTGTGCACAAAGGCGTCGTCGTCGATCTCAAACCCGCGACGAATGTCCTTGGCCACTGCTGGTGTCGCCGTTGCAGTGAGCGTCAGCACCCGACCGATCTCCAGATTTTTCGCCGCTCGCGCCAGCTTTAGATAATCCGGCCGGAAATTATGGCCCCATTCCGAGATGCAATGGGCTTCGTCGATCACCACCAAAGAAATCTGGAGTTGCCGCAGTTTCTGGATGAATCGCTCGTTGGAGAAGCGTTCCGGCGCCACGTAAAGTAACTTCAATCGGCCAGCTCTTAGTTCGGCATCGGTGCGACGGATTTCTTCCAAATCGATGCTGGAATCCAGTCTGGCTGCTGGGATCTTTCGAGCCCTTAGAAAGTCGATTTGGTCCTTCATCAGGGCGATGAGCGGCGATATGACTAGGGTCAAGCCTGGCAAATGAAGCGCGCTGAGTTGGTAACAAAGGCTTTTGCCGCTGCCGGTCGGGAAGACCGCTAAAGCAGATTTTCCTTCGAGGATTTTCGCAATGATCTTGGCTTGTCCGTCTCGGAATTGGTCAAAGCCGAAGACGCTTTTGAGTGTAGAAACGATGGAAGAATCGAGGGAGTTCACATTATTGGAACTCATTATAGATGTGTTATAATAACGTGCAATAGATATGTTATTATTGCTGTGACAATTTCTCTTTCAACTTGTCGTTTGGTCTGCGGCGGCCATTCAATGCGGCGCGTTTTCTCGTCTCTGCCGAAGCGTTTGAGACCGGGACAGGTCCTCGATCAATTTTCCGAACTCAACGGCTGCCGGCGTTTTACCAACAGCGCTCCAGATCAATATGAAATTGGCGTTTGGCAACGGTCGCAAACCGTATTTGCCATCAATAATCTTCATTCCCGGCTCCAACTCGTCCACCGTCAGCACCGAGACGCCTAGTCCGGCGCGCACCGCCGCCCGGATGCCTTGTTGACTGGGCGACGTGAAGACGACGTGCCATTGACGAGAAATGCTTTCCAGCGCGGCAACGCCGATCTGCCGATTGACACAAGGCTCTGGAGAAAAAAGCAGAGGCAACGATGGAGCCTCCGGCGGCTCGAAAGTTTCAGCTGCAACCCAAACAAACCGAGCTTGTCGCAAGACCGTTTCTTCGGAGTTATCTGACTGCGAAACGACCACCGCAAGATCCAGCTCGTCGCCGGCGATCATTGCTCGGAGGTCGGGGTAAGTGTTCACACTTACGTCAAGTCGCACTGCAGGAAACTCGCGGGCGAATTGAGATAAGAGTAACGGCAAACGCTCGCCCATAAACGTCTCTGGTACCCCAAAGCGCACCACTCCCGAAATCGCCGAAGGCCGAAATCGATGGTTCAGTTCGTCGAGCGAGGCAAGAATCTGCTCGGCGTGGCGCAGGAAATCATTGCCATCCTCAGTCAAGGTTAAGGTACGTGTCGTACGACATAGTAGTGGCCGGCCGACTTGTTCTTCTAGGCGCCGAATCTGGTGGCTAACCGCGGATTGGGTCAGGTGCAGCCTCTGTGCTGCTCGGGTAAAACCCCCAGCTTCCTTAACCGCCACGAAAGCACGCAACAGCACCGGATCGAAGTCCATAAGGGCATATATATGACGATCCATGATGAATCATAGAAAATAGATTCATTTCCGTCATGATGCCTGCCCCTTTAGTGGTAACCATCATGACGCTTTCTCAGACCTGGAACGATCGTATCGCTTTGGCCGCCGTATGTTTGTCCTCGTTAATGTTCGGCCTGGAAATCTCCAGCGTGCCTGTGATCCTGCCGACGCTCGAAACCGTATTGAACGGCAATTTTAGGGAGATCCAATGGATCATGAATGCCTACACCATCGCCTGCACAACCGTATTAATGGCGACGGGAACCTTAGCAGACCGTTTTGGGCGAAAGCGCGTTTTTTGTATCGCCATCTTATTGTTTGGAATCACCTCCCTGCTTTGCGGTTTTGCGCAAAACGCAGGAATCCTGATTGTCGGCCGATTTCTCCAAGGAATCACGGGGGGAGGCATGTTGGTCTCTCAAGTAGCCGTTCTTTCGCACCAGTTTCGAGATAGAGAGAAGCGCAGCAGAGCTTTCGGCATGTGGGGGATTATTTTCGGCATTGGCTTAGGCTTTGGGCCCATTATTGGTGGTGCAATCGTCTCCGTCTCGAGCTGGCAGTGGGTCTTTTTGGTGCACGTTCTGATCTCTGTCTTTACCTGGTCTCTTGCTCTTATCGGTGTGCAGGAATCGAGCGACCCTCAGGCTAAGAGACTGGACATCCTGGGTATCGCTACGCTGGCGGTAGCTGTTTTCTGCGTCGCATACTATATCACTCAAGGTCCGGAACTCGGCTTTGGCAGCGGCGCCGCCATCAGTATCCTGGGAGTGTCCGTCTTAAGTTTCATCGGCTTCATCCTGGTGGAGCGACGTAACCCGCACCCCTCATTCGACTTTTCTATATTCAGAATTCGCGACTTTTCGGGAGCATTGTTTGGTTCGATCGGCATGAACTTCAGTTTTTGGCCGTTCATGATTTATCTACCGATCTATTTCCAAAAGGGGCTCGGCTATAACAGTGTGACAGCGGGCTTGTCTCTGTTGGCTTACACGCTTCCTACGCTGGTGATTCCGCCGTTGGGTGAGCGTCTCGCGGTCCGGTATAGACCTCGGGTGGCGATTCCGTTTGGACTGTTCACGATTGGCCTGGGCTTCGTTTTTATGAAACTTGGCAGCAGCGTTGATCAAGCCAGTTGGCTGACGATGTCGCCAGGCTGCTTGCTCGCCGGCATTGGCCTAGGCCTGACCAATACGCCTGTTACCAACACCACGACCGGCTCAGTCCCTAGTACACGTTCGGGTATGGCCTCCGGGATAGACATGAGCGCCAGACTGATCTCTCTGGCGGTCAATATCGCTATGATGGGCTTTGTTCTGGTTAGCGGGATACTTGCCTACTTAAAAGGAGCCCTTCCCGGATCGCTCCATCCCCAATTGCATTCGTTGGCGGAGAAGATCGCAGCCGGAGACGTCGCGTTATTAGATCAAAGTTTTCCTGGGGTATCAGCAGGAACGGCTCACGCCGCGCTCGTGCACGGCTTCGGTCTGATGATGCTTTACGGCGGTGTGGGTGTCTGGGTCCTGGCTGTAGCCAGTTTCATCACTTTCCGGGTGCGAAAACCGACTTGCTCCCAGCCGGACAACTACGACGCTCAAACGGACGCGAGACTGTACAGTTGAATTCCGCCAGATGGTTTATGAACGGCGAGCCCGCGTTGTCTGCTGGGTCGATGACGGTGGAGCTGCATCCTTTTTCTGTGGCCCTGGAACGCAAGAATCCCGTATGAATTTTGAAAGCTCCACAATTCCGCGGGACGGTTTCCTTTGGCTGGAAACCGCCAGCGCAATCGCGCGTTTGGGCCGGGCGTCGTCAAGGGAGCGGTAAACAATTCCCTCTTCCAGTCCATGTTCGCGCGCCATTTCCGGGATTAGCGAGATACCCAACCCGGCTTTGACCATCGCCAAAACCGTCCCGACTTGCGCGCTGCGGCAACTGATTCTCGGCTTAAAGCCTTTCGAATGACAAAACTGCTGCGCCTGCGCTCCCAAACAGTGGCTGTCATGCATCAGAATGAATTTCTCTTGGTGTAAGTCCGCAGCCACCACTGATTTCTGGTGGACCAGCGGATGGTCGACCGGAAGGCAGAGAAGAAGCTCTTCGCTAAAAAGCGGTTCGATTTGAATGTCCGCATTGTTTCCAACATCACTGATCAGGGCCAGATCGATTTCGTTCTCCTCGAGCTTACGGACAAGTTGGTCAGTGGTTTGCTCGTGGAGGATTAGCTCGGCTCCGGGATATTTCTCCCGAAAGAGCCGAATAATTTCTGGAAGGAAATACGGAGCGATGGTGGGAAGAGCCCCAAGTAGAATCTTACCGCGAACCTGACCGCCCATATCCCGGATCTCTTGCCGTCCTCTTTCTGCCGCCTCTAGAACGTTCAGGGCATGAGGCAGGAAAAGTGTGCCGGCCGGAGTCAGAATCGCTCGCCGGCGAGTCCGCTCAAAAAGTCGCTCACCGACCTCGTCTTCGAGTTTGAGGATCTGTTGGCTAAGCGATGGCTGGGCGACTCGGCATTCAACGGCTGCCCGGCTAAAATTGCCGGAACGAGCCACGGCAACAAAATAGCGTAACTGATGCATCTCCATAGGCGATTCCTATCCTAAGGATAGTAAACATATATTTCTCTCCTATCAAAAAACGATTATTAACAACGGGTCTTACGAAACCTTAAAACCAGAGAGCCCATTACTGCTCTCGCTGAAAATCGAATACTATGACGCAGGAACTAATCGATCTAGGTAGGTACTCAAACGCAATTGATTTGACCCGAGAAATCGAGGGGTTAAAACTTATCCGCATTCCCGTTGGCACCTTCGGCGGCACCGTGGAGCAAGTCTATGTCATTAGGGATGGACAAGCTCACGCGTTCAACACTGGCGACCAAGGCGGCGGCCAGAGCTAGGCCCAGAATTCACGCAGCAGGCCTCTGCAGATCGCCGGCGTGCCTCTGTGCATATTTTCTTGCGAGACCGTCAGTTCGTCGACTCCGGAACCGTAGCGAATTCCGGAGATGCTTCCTTCAGGAGTCCGGATGCGCGCCGATAGCAGAAGATGGTGCCGAGAGTTGTCAGCGCGACGGAGAACAAGGCCGGCGCATGAAAATAGATGGCGGCGACCATGGCAAAGACGTTGGGCAGCGCGGTGGATATAAAACCGTTGGTGACTTCGATGTTTCGCCTCTGGCATAGGGCGTGAAGCGCGCCAAACTTCTCTAAATCTGGGGAGAGAAAAGCGATGGGCATACCAGCGGTCAGTCGATTGTCCCCATTCTTCACGGTCACTGCGACGTCCGCGAGGTTGGCTAAAGTGCGCTCCCTCTCGCAGTCACCAAAATAGACGACGCTCTGTCCCTGGGATTGTCTCCGGGCAACGAATGTTCGTTTGGCGGCACTGGAGCCGCCGACGTCGAGGCGTGAGAATGTCAACCGACCATCGCGCTCTAAGATTTGTTTGCTACCGCCATCCGACAGGAACACGATCTCTCGGCCATCGCTTTTGAAAGACCGGAGCAGGTCTTGATTGGTTTCGGCTAACTGCCAAGTGACCGTGTCATCGAATATCCAGTAATCCGCTTTGAAGATACGGTCCAAGACACCGGCATCCAAAACCACGATCCCGCGCTCTGCCGCCCGTAACACTACCCAGAGGTCGCCAAATTCCTCGACGAGGGATGGGCCACAGAGAAAATCGGGTCGCATAACCGCTTTGGTCATATGGATTCCCCCGCGGCCTAGAGCTGCAACCCCGGCCAGTATGATCGGAGTGACCAGCATTTCCGCCAGACGCAACGCATGGGAATCGTCGTCTGGGCGGGCGAAAGCGGCCGTATAAAGCTCAGTCAGCCGATTTGCTAGTGTTTCCCCTGTCCCGATACGGACCTGGATCTCCCCCTCGATAATCTCGGTGGTTGCGTAAATGCACCCGCCCTCCGTTTTTGTCGCTGGGCTAGAAGAACCCGTCAAGATTCCTTCGTGGAGGGTGGCCTCTCCGCCGATGATAGTTCCATCGGCCGGCGCGACGTCACCTTTTTTCAAGATAACCACGGCACCAGGTTTCAAGTCCTGCCGATTAACCCCGGCGAGCTTGCCGGCCTGGTCTACCAAGACTTTTCGCGGCAGGCGTCGCAAACGAGCCAGAAAATTGGCTTCGTTCTCCCGGCGAATCTTCTCGGAGTGTTTGGGCCAAAATTGCAGAAGCGCATACATCAACGCCGAAGGCAGGAATGTGAAAGTCGATAGAGTGCAAAAGCAGATGCAGGCATAAAGCAAGTCCAGGCCGGTCCGCTTTTGTTTCCATCGCGCGACTGCCGGTCCCAAATGGCCTGCCCCCAAGGTAGCAACCACAGCGGCACTTGCCCATCCCAAAGGCGGAAACACGTAATCTGCGATTGGGGCCAAGACCAGGTTTGCCCGGATCAAAGCGGGCCTTAGCTTAAAATTCGTCCTCTTACGCTGGCTGAGCGGTAGCGCCTCTGCCAGCGCGGACTCAATGACCTCAAGCAAAGCCCACTTCGAAAGCCGGTTTGGCTGCAAGGCGATCTCTATCTCCCGTTGGCGACGGGATATCACTGTGGTTATCCCGACTAACGAAAGCAGGGAGTCAATAACGGATGCCCGCACTTTGTCATACTGGAGTAATGCGTGGACGAGGGTTAGCCGCGCGGATCCACTCGGGTTGATCCGCCACAGGGTGAGTTTCTCCCCGGCCCGATGGACCTCAAATCGATTACGAAACTCGTGCCGCGAAAGTAAATGCTGATTGGGAAATGAATGTTCGGTGATGACCCGTCGTCGCATCGCTGCCGCTAACGCGTCCAGCAATTCTGCCCGATCAAAGCCACCCTTCAAAAATCGCAGGGTAATTGCACCCAGTCGTTGCTGGACGTTTACGCGTGCCAGATCCGGGAGCAAAAATAGGCGTTCGATCAACTCTCTGCGCTTCGTAGGTACGGCAGCCGTAGCCAGCAGTGCTCCTGATAATCTCAGGACCGACCCATCCGCGTAAACCGTTGCACCCAACCTACGTTCGACGATAGGAGTCGCGAAAACCAAGTCTTCAGAGACAATACCTTCCATCGTGCTGAGGAATCAAAGTTTGTCCGGTCACCTCGGGTCTGAAACTTGGGTTCCTTCAAATGAAGGCAACCAGTAACGCGGCCACGCTCAACATTTTCAGGCTCTGATTCTGCTCGAAGTTAATCAGTCCGACGGTCGAGTCCAGCAGGAAGCCAACTTCGGAAGACAGCTCGGCATCGTATTGTCGCAATGACCCGATATCCTGCTCCACTGTCTTCAATCGAGCGGTAACGCCGGGTTGCAGTTGACCTTTTCCATGCTCCAGGAAATAGCCGGTTAACGCGGCCAGACTTACCGAGCTCTCCCGCAAACAAGCAATCAAAGAGTTTTTTTTACCGAGCCGCTGCACCATCCGTTTCAAACCCAGCTTCTTAAGCTGCTTGCGCTGCGAATGCTGTTCCGAAAATATCTCGACGGAAAGAGAGTTCAAATCTTGCTCTATGAGGCGCAGCATGCTGGCAATCTGCCCGACAACGGCCTCAATGAGTTCCACCAGAGCATCGTTGGAATGCTTAAACCGGCGGCTTTGTAAACGATTGCCTACGTTCCTGAAAATGCGGAAGGCATGATGATCCGAATACCGAATACTAACGAATTGCTTCCCTGTAACCACAAAGGCGACGGAAGTGTTAATTGGAATAGGGGATTCAAAACATAATAGCCAACAGGAGAGATAAATGGTTCCGTCTTCTGAGAAAAGGCGGCTGGAGGCTTCAAGTTCATGGAGTTCATCCCGGCTAGGGATGTTCACCTTAAGAGTGTTTTCGATGAACTGCTCTTCTGCCGGTTCCGGATTTAACAGATCAATCCAGAACGCGTCGGTTGCTTTGTCTTTAGAGTCGCGCAGCTCCTCTAGGGTGGTTTCTGTCAGACAATCTCCACCCGGGTTGAGCAACTGGATCATAGGGCGACTTTATACCTCTGACATGGCCACGAACCAGAAGTTTCTGATCGCGGTTAGGGAATTTGGGTTCTTATCGAAGAGAGGTGCTCCGTAGGAGCAGAATCTTTATAGACTCGCCGTCAGCAGAAGCAGCAGCTCCATAGGAGCGACATTTAGGCTTCACGCGTTCTCGAAACAATATGTCGCTCCTACGGAGCTTGCGACAATGTGGGTACCGATTAGCTATAAAGATTTCGCTCCTACGGAGCTTGTTCCCACGGAGCTTGCTCCCACCGGGACAAATATTATTGGACGTCTCTCGTAGCGGCCTTCCGCATAGATAACACCTTCAATTCCTGGATCCGTCGAGCTTTTCGCAGAGGTAGCATTCCGTTAGCCAGGGCCAGGATGGCGGAAGCATTGTTAAACATTACCGAGTGCCAAATGTTAAATCCAAACATAAACACACCGGCGATACAGAGCCCGTTCGGGATCAAAATCATATGCCAGCTCCGTTGAACGTTTTTCTCGAGAGAGCGAGAGATATCAACGAATGCACACAGCTTCTCTAAACTTTCCTGCATGAAAACCACCTGAGCGGTGTCGGTAGCGATAGAGGAAGCTCCCCGTAGCGAAATCGAAACATCCGCTTTCTTCAACGCTATCGAGTCATTGATACCGTCGCCAACAAAGCAGACCCGATGCCCTTCCTTTTGCAGCAACTGGACGTAGTCTCCCTTATTCTGCGGCAGGACCTCGGCAAAATATCGGTCCATCCCTAACTGGACTGCTAACCGCCGGGTGGGAGCATCGTGGTCGCCCGAGATGATGGCCATCTGCTTTATACCTCGGGCACGCAATCCTTTAACAATCTGCTCTACCTCCGGCCGGCGAGCCGCGCGTAGTTCGATGACACCGGCGACCTCTTCACCAATTGCTACGCAGACGAAGGAATTACCCTCTTGATGAATCCTGCTGAGTTCAATTTGCAGGTCCGGCGCTACCGAGATTCGTTCCAGCTCCAGAAATCGCCGGCTGCCAATCCGGACAAGCTCTCCTTCGATTACCACCGAGATGCCCAAACCCATCTGGTATTGTGACGTCTCGATCGGTAGCAAAGGGATACCGAGTTCGCCGAAACGTTCCAGTATCGCCTTGGCGATCGGATGGCTGAAGTTCTGTTCGGCGGTTGCTGCCAGAGTCAGAATCCTTTCGGAAGTAAAATTCTGGCGGGTAATGATCTGCCCGACTTCCGGCCGGTCCTGAGTTAAGGTGCCCGTCTTGTCGAACAGAACGACGTCGATCTGTCGCATCAACTCCAGCGCCCGGCCGTCTTTGACTAAAATACCTTGTTGAGCACAAAGGGTCAGCGAACTCAATAACCCGAGCGGGGCGGCCATCCGTATTCCCGTGCCCATCTCGGAGTTAATGACTGCTAAAGCTGCGCTTGGATCAACAACGCTCGCCGCCAAGGTGGAGAGACCGAGAGCAGGCACGACCGCGTGATCCGCGAGATCTTCTCCTCGAGATTGGGATCGCAGTTTGTACGCGACCGTTCGACGGAGCACTGCCGTTATTTTGCTGGATGCAGTATCCTTGCCGGCGCGTTCGACCCGGATAACGATTTTCCCTGCCAACATTACCGTGGCGGCGAATACGTTGTCGCCGCGGCTCTTTTCGGCCGGAGCAGATTCGCCGGTTAGCGCGTGCTGATCTACTAGGGCGTCTCCTTCGTCAACCCTGCCGTCTACCGGAATGACTTCTCCGGTATGAACTAATACCCGGTCATCTCGCCGAACTTCAGTCAGAGCCAGCTCAACCTCCCTGTTTCCACGGAGAACCCGGGCAAAGGAGGGTTGCTTACCAAATGCCTGGAGTAGCATGCGGGCCGAGTCCGCTCGAGTTTGCTTAAGCAGCTTCCGTCCGAAACTCAAGAACCAGGCGGTCATGGCCCCGGCAAAGATCTGTCCCGTGAACAAGCATGCGCCAAAGATAATGGAATCCAGGACATCAACCCCCAGCCGCCTTTCCTTTGTTAGCACGTCCCAGGCGCGCCGAAAACTAGGAATCGCGGTATACAACATCAATAATGTGCCGGCCGGGAGTAGTACCGGGAAAAAGAAAGTTGCTCCAATTGACAGGCCGAGAGAGACCGTAGCCACCGGTAATCCCACCCGGCTCAGCACAACCGATTTCTTGCGGCGTTTGGGGACCTTAGTGAGCGCTTCGTCCAGACGCCGAATGATCTGTTCGGTATTGACGATGTTCGGATCATAGGTGATCGAGATTGAGCCGGCCTGTCTATGTGAACGGAATTCTTCGATGCCCATCAGGCCTAGCAACTCACGTTCTAATGCTTCGACCAGGTGCACCTTATTTAGTACTAGAGCATGCCGTAACCGGATCCACCCAGGAATGCTAACCCGGAGCTCCCAAGTAGTGATTGTTTTGCCGTAACGAAAAAGTCGAATTCTTGGGATCTTCCCGGAAAGGATTCGGACCAACTTCGGCGAGCAGGTAACGCAGAGATCCGGGCCTTTTTCGCCCCGGTAGACTGCAATGAGTTTCCGGAGGACTTTCTTTCCGTCGTCAGCCAACGAAAGGGTTGCTTTGTTGTTAATCGTATCGATCTCTAACTCCCGAACCTCACGAATTCCGAGGCTGAGCTCGGCGAACTTTCGGGTAATACCCGATTCCCAAGACGAAAAATAGGTCGGACTATAGAAAGTAATTCGGTTCGCCTCAGGAAAAGATATCGCTAGCTCCGTGGACCCCTGTCCACTATCCCCGAGGTCCCGCTGCAGGCTGATTGGGGTTCGCTTGAGAGGCTGCGGTCGCCATTCTTCAGGTGTTGGTAGCTTCTCGATCGATGGGACGGCCGGTTTTAGACCAGGCGTTTCGCACACCACCCGAGGCGTCTTGGCCTCGGCTAACAAGTTCCCGCCTGCTCCTCCATCCAGGGGATTATGGGGCTGCGAGTCTGTAGCCAAGACAGACTCGTGTCGATAGACGACTCGGCTCTTGCTCAAAATTCTCGTTGAGTCCGTCGCCCGAAATGTCTCCGACTCCAGCGTAGACAATTCCCGACTTTAATTTCCGACCTTATTAGGAAGCTGCGGCTGCGGCCGCATCAAAATCATCCGCGCGCTTCTGGACAACTTTCTTTGCTCGAGGTGAAGCTTTAGTACGTCGCTTTTGTGGTTTGGCTGGCGACGCTTTAACCAGTTTGGTCTTATTTTCGGCCTTGGTTGCCGCCACTTTTTTCCGAGCGCCTAACGCCGCTTCGGCTCCCTCTGCCAGACCACGGCGCACAAGATTGTTTTCCGGCATCAGCTCGGTGACGAATACCCCGGCGTAAACTAAGCCATAGGAAACACCATAAGCCGCTCCGTGAAGCCAATTGCCTAGCGCTCGCTTTGTTGTCTGCGCAGCCCTCTTCGCGGATTCGCTAGAGTTGACGCTGGCCTCTTCGAAGGCCTCTGCTGCGGATTCAAGAGTGTCTCCCAGCATAGAGAATACATTGGCCGTCGATGCCTCAGTTTTAGTGCTCATATAGGCTTTAAAGAAATTTAACCTTAGCTAATGGCCTGATCGGCCTCAAGACGGCCATTGTTACAACTGCGTGACATTTTGGTTGCTATTTTTTGTTAGTCAAGCAGTTACGGGGCAGGAGCTGGGAGTTAGGATCTAGGACGCTTTTGGGGCTTGGTGGGGCGAGGCTCCCGAACGACTGTATGATGTTAACGGAGTTGCAGGCGTTCGCGATCCCAACGGTTGGCAACACCGAAGCCCTTGCCGAGCCGCGATTATTCAGTGTGGCCACGGATAAGCGCTCCCCGGGCAATCTAGGCCCCCAATTCGCAGCTTAGCTAACCGTTGCTGCAACGTTCAGATTCACGGCTCGGCCTACCAATTGGCCTAATAAGATCCAGTTGACTTCACGGCCGTCAATTCTTCGCTAGCACTTGTAGGACTTTCGGGAGCCTCGCCCCACCAAGCGGTCACCCTCCCTCCTAGCTCCTACAATTGCGGCGCCACCCCGAATAGAGACAGAATTCCGAAAGCTGCGACCCCGATTAGTGCAATAAGCGCGATCCCTAGCAAGAGTCCGAGACAGATCAACGCCCCATCTTCCTCCGCTAATCCCAGAGCGATAATGAAAATGGCGATCGCGAACGGCATATTCGTAAATGGGATTGGCAAAGCGATAATCGCTGCCATCAGTAGGACGAAGAAGCCGATGAAACGTTTGGCAGCTCGGCTGGAAACCCAACGCCAGCGCGGCCGAACTTTTCCCTCCGCCTTTTCCAAAAAGGGTAGAATCGTGTTTACACAGGCGGAGAATGCTGACCGCGGGACAGACCGTTCCAGCAACCATCTCGGCAAACTTAAATCTTCCTGACCACGTATCATTTGATAGGAAATGATCCCCGTTGGAATCACGACCGCGGTAGAAAGCCCCGGTATCGGAATAGGTAATACTTCCGGGATGCTAAATACCATCAATGAGGTCGACATCGACCTTGGCCCCAGTCCGCTAACTATCTCCTCAATGGTAAGAGACTTGCGCGATTCGTTCTTTAAGAGGCGCCGAAGAATTACCGACGCGCGCGGGGTGGTCCGGTCTTGAGTCCGCGTCTTTGATCGGCCATTGGGCCGCTTTTGTTTAGCTTCGACCTTTCGTTTGCTTCGGCTTCGATTTTTTACCGCTGGCTGGTCGAGACCCAAATCCGCTCCGACTGGAGCTGCGATGCTAGCCGTCATGTTGGTTTTATAGTCCGCTGCTTGGAGGGGTGTCAAGGAGAGGGAACTCGGAGCTAGAATTTAGAAGCTAGGAGGGTGGCAACTAGGTCAAAGGCGCGTCTGGAGGGGAGCCGCTTTGGATCGTGCCTGAAGATTTCGTGATATTCTTTCCAGTTGCGAGCAAGGCCTGAAAAGGGTGTTAAACAAGCGGCTCCCGCGAACTACTGCACGCGATGTTTTGTCAATCGTTCCGTCCGGAGGTTGTTCATCTCATTAACGGACCGACAAACCTAACCCGCGTTGAAACGTTTCCGGGAACCGCCTGTTTAACGAGATTTGCAGTCAGGCATGCACCGAGACAAATGGCGGGGGTTCTTCAGGCACGGTCCAAAGCGGCTCCCCTCCAGACGCGCCGTTGACCTATGTCGCGCTATCTAGCTCCCAGCTCCCTCATCGCAGCAATTGACTCAGCCACGCAAATTGTTCCGGAACCAGGACCTTCTGTCGGCCAAGCTGATCACCAATTAACTTTGTTAGCCATTCCCGGGACGTCTCTATGTCTTTCCCATCAACGACGATAAAGGTTTCACCCTTTTTGTTCTCAACCAATCGATATTCGTGAACCCAAAACTGTATCGCATCTACTTCTCCTTTTAGCCGGAATGAAGCAAAGACGGTTCGGTCTTGAGTATTTAACTTGAAGTCGAGCACCCGACCGTACGGTCGAATCATTTGGTTGAACCGATCTTTTGCGCCCACCGCCACCAAGCTATCCTTGGTCTTGCGCAGGACGCGCGCGGCCGGTAATCGCTGAAGAAAAGAGCTTAAATTCATGTACGCGGCATGCTGAATACCGGATAAAAATATCTTAGACTAGAAGAAGCGTTTCGCCGTAAAGTGTCTTTCAAGAAAGCAGCTGACTAAAAGCCGGGTTTCCCATATGCTATGGCTTTAACCGTTTTTCCCCCGGGTTAAAAGCATGACACGAATCATAAACCCAGTCGTCCGGGCCGAGCGAGCAAAAGGTTTGTTCGCCGGGGAAAACGCCATTTTGGAGATGATTGCACTGGATGCACCGCTGGCCGACGTGCTTGACCGGCTGATGCGACTCACCGAGACTCGATTCGAAGGCCTACTTGCCTCTGTTTTACTTTTGGATCCGGAGGGCAAACGTCTGCGCCATGCCGCTGCACCTAGCCTGCCTGCAGCTTATATGAGAGCCATCGATGGCACACCGATTGGTCCGTCCGTTGGATCATGTGGTTCCGCTGCGTACCGGAAAGAGATGGTGATTGTCACCGATATAGAGACCGACCCGCTATGGGCGCCCTATAAGTACTTAGCGGAACCCTACGGACTGAGAGCGTGCTGGTCCGCGCCGATCGTTTCTCGCCGGGGCAAAGTGCTCGGCACGTTTGCTATGTATTACCGAGAAGTGCGTTCACCGAGCCGGGCCGAACTGCGGGTACTCAAGGCCGCAACTCATTTTGCGGGCATCGCCATTGAAAAATCTCAACTGGAAGAACGGCTCCGACAGGTTCAAAAGATGGAGGCTTTCGGCCAACTAGCCGGTGGTATTGCCCATGACTTCAATAACGTTCTGACCGCAATCAAGGGAAACGTATCGCTATTGCAGACCGCGCAATTGTCGGAGTCGGAACGGACCACGATTACTAAAGAAATTTCCGATGCCGCCGATCGCGCGGCGAGTCTGACCCGACACTTGATGAGCTTTAGTCGCCGCCGGCTAATGCAACGCCAAGCGGTCGACTTGAATGAAGTAGTGGCCCCAGTGGTCAAAATGCTGCGACGATTGATCGGCGAACACATCATCCTGGAGACACGGTACTCCCAGGAAGCGGTTCTAGTGTATGCGGATGCCAGCATGTTAGAACAGGTTTTGGTAAACCTCGCGGTTAATTCTCGGGACGCGATGAAGGACGGCGGCCGGCTAACTCTGGAGACCTCTAGGGTTCGGGTTGGTAAGTCAGGATCCTCAGATTCACGCAAGCGGGCTGGTCAATATGCGTGTCTCAGTGTGACCGACACAGGTGTGGGAATCCCGGCGGAACATTTATCGCGTATTTTTGAGCCATTCTTTACTACCAAGGAGTTAGGCAAAGGCACTGGCCTCGGGTTATCCACGGTCCTTGCTATCGTGGAACAACATCGAGGTTGGATTGAGGTGAAGAGCCATGTGGGTATCGGCACGACTTTTAATTTATATCTTCCTTGGTCTGCTAAGAATAAGTCCACTCCTGCGCCAACAGCTGAAAAGGCATCTGTACTTCGAGGCGCCGAAACTATCCTTCTAGTTGAAGACGAAGAGACCGTCCGGCGCTCGATTGCCCATATGTTGACTCGCTATGGTTATCGCATCCATGCCGCGACGTCCGGCGCGACCGCCTTGGAAACTTGGCGACAACATCATCAATCCATCCAGCTGGTTGTTACTGATGTCATCATGCCCGGAGGTGTGAGTGGGCGTGTCTTGTTTGACCAAATGCGGTCCGAGGAGCCGGATCTAAAAGTGATCTTTTGCAGCGGTTACACGGACGAAATCTTAGGCAATGATGCCCGGCTGCGTCAGAATCCTAATTTTATTGAGAAACCGTTTGCTCCCGAAGAACTGGTGCGAAAGATCCGCGCTTGTCTCGATTCCGCACGAGAAACGAGTGTCGTGCGACACAAATAACATTGGCTTGCGTTGCGATCACAATGGGCCGCCAGCAAGGTCGTCCGATATGTGACCGATCCCGTAGGCGCGGGACAGCTGCCGGCCCGGTTGATGATCGGCCGAATGACCTCGACGGTCGCCTACGAGAAGTCGCTGAGTGAAAACGATAATTGAACCCTTTCGTATCAAGAGCGTTGAACCGCTCACCTATACAACGCCGGCTCAACGAGAAATCTTTCTACAACGAGCGGCGTACAACCTCTTTAAGCTTCGGGCAGTTGATGTACTGCTGGATTTACTCACTGATTCTGGCACCAGCGCCATGTCGACTGAGCAGTGGGCGGCTCTTATGCGCGGGGACGAATCGTATGCCGGGAGTGAAAGCTTTTTCCGGCTAAAGAACGTAGTCCAGGATCTCACAGGTTTTCGCCACGTGATTCCCACCCATCAGGGTCGCGCGGCAGAACGCATCTTATTCTCCAGCCTTTGTAAGCCAGGTCAGATAGTTCCGAACAATACCCATTTTGATACCACGCGGGCAAACATCCAATTCATAGGCGCTAAGGCGGTCGATCTGCCAGTTCCAGAAGCGGCGGATACCCAGGCTCGTCTTCCGTTTAAGGGCAACATCGACGTCGAAGCTTTGGAGGCCTTAATCGAGCGGGAGGGACCAGGGCGGATTCCCCTGGTGATGGTGACGGTCACGAATAACTCGGGCGGCGGCCAACCGGTCTCGCTTGCTAATCTCAAAGCGGTTCGCGAGCTGACCAAACGACGTGGAATTCCTTTCTATCTTGATGCGTGCCGATTCGCGGAAAACGCCTGGCTGATTAAAGAGCGCGAACCCGGCTATGCCGATAAATCGCCTCGAGAAATCGCCCAGGAAATGTTTTCACTGGTCGACGGTTGTACTTTCTCCGCCAAGAAAGATGCGTTTGCCAACATTGGCGGTTTCCTTTGTAACAACGACGATTTATTAGCCGAGAGAGAAACG
This sequence comes from Verrucomicrobiota bacterium, assembly GCA_019239825.1. Classification (GTDB taxonomy): domain Bacteria; phylum Verrucomicrobiota; class Verrucomicrobiia; order Chthoniobacterales; family JAFAMB01; genus JAFAVN01. The sequence continues at coordinate 29,277 of JAFAZK010000127.1, forward strand.
AATCTGTTGATTCTAACCGAAGGATTCCCGACTTATGGTGGATTGGCCGGTCGTGATCTCGATGCGATTGCAGTTGGTTTGGAAGAGGTGCTTCAGCCGGAATACCTGGAATATCGGATCGTTTCCACTGCCTACCTGGGGCGGCACATTGCGGATGGCGGCGTACCCATTGTCGAACCCCCGGGCGGCCACGCCATCTACATCGATGCGGGTCTGATGCTGCCACATATTCCCAGGCACCAATTCCCCGGCCAAGCATTAGCCGTTGAGCTTTATCGACACGCAGGAGTCCGGTCAGTGGAGATCGGATCAGTGATGTTCGGTCATGCTGCCCACCTAGAACTTTTGCGCTTAGCCATTCCTCGCCGGGTCTATACCCAGAGTCACATCGACTACCTGGTGGAGGCTATCTTGGAAATTAACGACCGGAAAAAAGAGCTTAGCGGTTTCGAGATCGTGGAAGCACCACCGTATTTGAGGCATTTTACGGCGAGGTTCAGGCCGGTATAGGGGGGAACGGAGCAGGAGCTAGGAGGCGGTGTCTCAGCGCTCTAAAATCGTCCTCGTCCTCGTCCTCGAATGCGCTACGCCGCGTGATGTGTGAATACCCAGCGCCTGGAGGGGAGCCTTGGCGTGAAACCCGCGACCTCGCGTATTCGTTCCAGGTTTCGATACGGCCGTGAAATTAGTTTAACAGGCGGCTCCCGGGAATTACCCAGCGTGATGAATTTATCGTGTGGCTTCATCAATCCG
>JAFAZK010000031.1 GCA_019239825.1 Verrucomicrobiota bacterium
ATAAGCATCGAGTACAAGCCGAGCGAGCCTCGCACGTTCAGCTTGCTGGCGAACCTGGCAATGACGCTGCTGGCGATTAAGAAAGTCGATCGTCCTAGTCTGGGGGTAACTCTGGACTTCGCTCATGTCCTGTACGCCGGTGAATCCCCAGCCTTTGCCGCTGCGCTCATTCAACGCGAAAGCGAGCTCCTGGGAATTCACCTAAACGACGGTTATGGCCGCCGCGACGATGGACTAATGGTCGGGACAGTAAACCTGATTCAGACCTTGGAGCTCCTTTTCCAACTTCAGCGACAAGCTTTCGACGGAGTCATCTACTTTGACACCTTTCCGGATGTGATCGGCATGGATCCGGTTCAGGAGTGTGGAAATAACATCGCGATGGTCAACGCTCTTTGGGAAGTAGCGAAGCGACTCACCAGCCAGCCGGATCTATCAGAGGCAATCGAGCGCCAAGACGCAGTAGTCAGCCAGAGGCTTATTCGGAGAGCTATTTTGGGAGTGTGAGTCCGCTGTATCAGCTTTAAATCGGAGCGTCCGGTTGACTGCCGACGATCTGATAGGAAGACGGTGCCCGAGGTTGGCGATAAGCACGCCGTGCATCTGTCAGGTGATAAGTCATAAACGTTTAGTTAATTGAAAAATAAACAACTATGTTATTAGAAGATCGAGTCGCTGTTATTTCAGGTGCAGCGACGGAAAATGGGATTGGACTGGCTACGGCGCGGCTTTTCGCTGAACACGGAGCTACCGTTGCCTTATTGGACCTGGACCGGCAAAATCCGGATCAAGTTGCGAGCACTATCGGTAAGGCGCACAAAGGGTATGTTTGTAACGTTACAAAAAAGGGGGAATGTGAATCTGTTGCCCGACAAATCGTCGAGGATTTTGAGCACGTAGACATCTTGGTAAATAATGCGGGTATTACCCAGCCAATCCGCGTCATGGATGTCAAACCCGAGAATTACGATGCTGTTCTGGATGTCAGCCTCCGAGGGATGCTGTACCTCTCTCAAGCGTTTATTCCGCACATGATCAGTCAGGGTAAGGGGTCGATCGCTTCGACTTCTTCAGTTTCCGCGTTGACTGGCGGCGGGTTTTTCGGTGGGCCACACTACTCGGCCGCAAAGGCGGGCATGCTAGGTTTGATGAAAGACATGGCTCGCGAGCTCGCGCCGAAAGGGATTCGGGTTAATGCCGTTGCACCAGGTATGGTAGACACCGATATCCGTGGCGATTTGATGAGCCAAGAGACGTTCAACAAAATCCTCAGCACGATCCCCATGGGTCGTATTGCAAGCCCACGCGAAATAGCAACTGTGTTCTTATTTTTGGCGTCTGACCTCTCGTCTTTTGTAACCGGTGCGACGATTGATGTTAACGGCGGAATGTTCATTCATTAGGAGCCTTGACAATGGCCGTGAGCGTTGACGATGCGGGGAACGGTTTGAGCATTCCTAGTGGAGTGGTGGTGGTCGGCAGCTTGCATCTAGATATTCTCGTACGGGCTTCGCAGCGGCCGCGAAAAGGGGAAACTCTGCCCGGGCAATCGTGGAATTACAAGCCGGGTGGCAAAGGAGGAAATCAGGCTGTTGCGGCCGCTCAATTCGGGGCTTCAGTATCGATGATCAGCAGGGTTGGCGACGACGATTTCGGCGTCCGACTTTTAGAACACTTGAAGAGCGCTGCGGTAGACACCCAATACGTTTCCGTTGATGCCGAAAGCGGTTCCGGGATGAGCGTAGCTATTGTCGATGCCGAAGGAGATTATGGAGCAGTGATCGTCTCCGGAGCAAATCTGCATCTGTCAAAAGCAGAGGTCGATAAAGCGGAGCTGCTCATCGCTAAATCCAGGGTTTTGGTTCTCCAAAATGAAGTGCCTGAGGTTACAAACCTTGCCGCGGCTATTTTGGCCAAGGATCACGGTGTCCGTGTAATTTTGAACGCTGCTCCTGCGCGTCCGCTTGGTTCTGACATGGCTGCCAAAGTTGACCTACTGATAGTGAACGCCGTAGAAGCAGAAATGATGGGTGGTGTTGCCGTCACAAGTCTTTCGACGGCAAGCAGAGCGGCGGCGGTTTTGTCTGATCAAGTTCCAGCAGTGATTGTGACGGCTGGCGGCCTGGGATTGGCGTTAGCTGTGCGAGGTGAACCGCCTTACACGGAGGGAGCTCATCCAGTCATTTTGCTCGACACTCACGGCGCGGGCGACGCATTCGTAGGCGCGCTATCTGCCCGTTGGGCCAGCGGAAAACTACTAAAGGAAGCGGTCCATTTTGCAAATGCCGCTGCGGCTCTTTTTGTTAGCACGCCAGTGACACAAAAGGGAGCCATAGCGTCGGATCAGGTAATGCAGCTGCTGTCTGACGGTCATCGCTGAGCGCCTTTCTCGAGGGGCAGCTGGGATCTTAGACGACGATTGTTTTGCTGTCTATCTTCCTCGTTTCCAGTTCCGCTTAGAGGACTCAGCGATTGCTCGAAAACGCGGATCAAAATATGCTAGCATACTAGCTTCATCGATGGCCAACCTTAAAGAAGTAGCAGACCTTGCCGGTGTATCGGTTGCCACTGCTTCTACAGCATTAACTGGGGGACCAGTCAAAGAATCTACCCGAAAGCGGGTGCTGGAGTGCGCCAAGCAGTTGAACTACGTTCCCAATCGAATTGGACGGACGTTGAACACGGGCAAATCTAACACGATTGCCCTACTAATGATGACCTGCGCCGAGTACGCAGACATCGTTCACAAGACCTCGCTCTTCTACTACCTGCAACAGGGAGTACTGGCAGTAGTGCATGCAGCCGATTACAGCCTAAGGCTCGAGGTAAAGGCTCACGAGGATCCGGGGCTTTTGGATTACTTCGAACAAATCATCGGTGATAAAACCCTTGATGGGATTATCATTGTTCCACAGTATCGGCGGGATTATCCGTTCCTTTACGCGCTTCAAAAGCACGGGTTTCCGTATGTCATGATGCGCCCAGCGTGCTTCGGTAGGGATGTGAATCATCTGGACCTCGAGAATTACCACGGTGGCCGATTGGTTGCTCAGGTCTTCGCACAGAGAGGCTGTTCTAGGATTGCAATGATCAATGGGCCTGAGACTCATGTGGACGCAATCGAGCGCGAGAGAGGATTTTTTGAAGGTTTAGTGGCCGCTGGTATTAAAAAAGTGACGAAACGCTACGGTGATTTCACCGTGCCAAGCGGGACACTCGCCATGGAAAGCATCATGAAAGAGTTTACGCCCGATGCGATCTTCTGTTCAAACGACTACATGGCTGCAGGCGCGATGAAAATCTTACAAGCGCACCGGCTCAAGATTCCTGATGATGTCGCCGTTGTGGGTTACGACAACACCGACCTCTGCCTAGCGTTGGAGCCGACTTTGACGACGGTCGATTATCAAGCTGAGGAAGTTGGGCGGAGCTTGGCCAGGGGTCTTCTGGAGTTGGTTGCCGGTAAAGTAAAATCCTTGGCAATGTCGGTCCGTCCTTTTCTGGTTGAGCGAGAGTCGCACCTGCAAAAGATCAAACATCCGCGAAGGCTTTCTAAAAAATAGTGGTTTGTTTGCTAGTTGCCGAAATTCTCACGCCAGAAACGGCATGCAGGATCTACAAGATCCGAACGCGCTCGTTACGTTAGTTACGGATGGTTAAGCAAAGCCCCAAATTCCGGTGATTGTGCTCACAGCATTCGCAGACAGTTCCAATACCATTGAGGCCATTAGACTGGGAGCATTTGACCATCTCACAAAGCTTATTGGGCTTCAAAAGCTCTTCCATAGAGCTGTCAGAAATCGCGTGGAGCTCTACAATATGCTTACCGACGATGAACGCTCCGCGGTCGTTATCCCCTATCTCCACGTAGGCAAGCTCCGTCGCCGGCATTGCGGATTAATCAAACGAGATGAAGACCTCCATCAATCTCCAATACCGTTCCGGTGACAAACCCGTTTGTAACGACGAATTCAATCGCACTGCCAAGT
>JAFAZK010000130.1 GCA_019239825.1 Verrucomicrobiota bacterium
CGAGGCGGGTGTCCACCGTGTTCATTCGCTCCTAGGGAACCTCGCGATCAAATTTTTCTGCGGCAACGACGACACGGTGACCAACGAATGGGCGTCGAAGACGATCGACCGGACGATTCAGTACCGGGTGTCGCTGAACGACGCTCAAGTAGGAGAGGGGCATACGATCGGCCTGGCCCAAAGCGAAGAATTCGATTGTCCCAGCCGCAATTTCATCGGGCTCAAGCACGGTACCGCCGCGAATAATTTCATCGTAGAGGCGATCGCCTTTCAAAGCGGCCGCCGATGGTCGAACGGCCGAAGCTGGATGAAATGCTCCTTTAAACAGAACGCCTGAACCACCGATGCCGGATCAACTACCTAGAAAGTCCAAAACGCCCGCACAGGAAGCGTTCGAGACGCTGGCCTTTTTCTGGGGTGGTGTTGCAGTCATCGCTTTCTTTGGCTGGCAGTACAACATTCCTGTTGTTCACAGCATCGTTCAGCAGGTTAACCGCGCGATGAGCCTCTACACGCTGGCCTTGCTCCAGAAGACCTTCGGCCATGTGAATCCGATCCTCGGTCTTTTATTCAACCTCGCGGCGCTCGCCACCATTCTTTTCGTTCTCTCGATGCCCCTGATTCCAATGCTGGAGCGCCTTTTCATTCGCGACCTGATTCGCCGCGGAGAGCGAGAGGGGAGGAAGATCGAGGCGGTACGGGAGGGACAGCAGGTTAGGCGGGCGAAGAAGAACCATGCGCGCTGAGACGCAGCGTCAAACATGCGGAAATCGGAAAAGCAAGGTAAAGGGTTCGTAAAGAATAGCGGTCCTCCGGCCTCTTAAGACCGTTGCCTGCTAAGGGCCGACAGTCCGCGCGATGCAATTAATGCGAGATCAAATGCGACCGTTGTGATTTCTGTTTGCGAATTTACCACGGACCCGACCTACGGCTTCGAATTCAGCCGTATTTGAAATATGGATTGGAGAGCAGGTGCGGTTAACGCATTGCGTGAGATCAAGCGTGTGAAACTTGGGCATCTTCCGACGCCTATTGATTCGCTGGACCGGCTTTCTACCCGAATAGATGGATATCGAATCTGGGTCAAACGGGACGACTGTACTGGCCTTGCGACGGGTGGGAATAAGACTCGGAAACTCGAATTCCTGCTGGCAGACGCTTTGGCAAAGAAAGCCGAAATCGTGGTGACAAGCGGGGCGATTCAGTCAAACCACGTCAGGCAGGTAGCGGCTGCCAGCGCTCGCCTCGGTCTAGGATGTGTATTGGCACTTTTCGATGTTGTTCCTGATCGGACAGAGTTTTACGGCGTTGTAGGCAATGTCCTGCTGGATAGACTTTTCGGCGCTGAGATGCGTTTCTTTCCGGAATTAGAGAACCCGGATTTTTCACTCGATGCGATATCCTCTGAATTGATCGCGGAAGGAAAGAGACCTTATCTGATTCCGGTTGGAGGTTCGAACGGTCTCGGCGCACTCGCTTATGCGACTGCTTTTCTTGAAGCGTTGGAGCAATTCAAGGCGTTGCGTGAGCCGCTACACGCGATTGTTGTACCATCGGGTAGTGGCGGCACTGTGGCCGGGCTACTTTTGGGAGCAATACTGTCGGGCTGGCCGGGCAAAATCATCGGCGTCAGCGTTAGCGATAAGAATGAGCGCGCAATCGAAAAGGTGCGTAGACCCCAACTCGAAGGGGCTGAGTTTCTGAATGTTCCGATTGAGATAGTCAATCAAACAGCGATCTTCATCGATGATCGATTCATTGGACCAGATTATGGCATTCCTACCGCTGAGTGCGTTCGGGCGATCAAACTTCTAGCCTCCACCGAAGGACTGCTACTCGATCCGGTTTACACCGGTAAAGCGATGGCTGGATTACTAGCGCTGATCGACGAAAGATACTTTGGCGAAGATGCAAGGAACTTGCTCTTCTGGCACACGGGAGGCAGTGTCGCTCTGCACGGCTATCCGGAAATTGTGGATTGGGAGCAAATCTGAAGTCCCGCGGAGCTGAACATGGAAAAGGAACCGCCGCAAGATCGAGCGCCTGAAATGGTCACGAATCGATTGGGTTCGATCAACCATCTGCGGCTCACTGTAACGAGCGTCGAGCGTACTCGCTCGTTTTACATCCCTTTGATGCGGTTCTTAGGATATGAAATAGTCGATGATACAAAAGACCGGCTTTCTTGGGGGAAGTGCTTTTCCACTGGTATGAGCTGGTTTATCCTGACTGCTGCCCGCGAAGATAGCTACCGGCCATATGACTTACTGAACCCGGGACTCCACCATTTGGCCTGGAATACCAATAGCAGAGATCAGGTTGACGAAGTGCATCAAATCATGTGTGCAAATGGCGCGACCATCCTGGATCCACCAACAGAATACGACTATGAGCCTGGATATTATGCTGTCTTCTTTGCCGATCCGGATGGTATGAAGATTGAAATAATGCATGTGCCAACGTAGCAAGACTGGCGCTGCGGAAGGAATTTAAAGGCGCCTTGTTGCCTTTAGAAGAATTGAGGACGGCAAAAAAACCGCCGAAATAGCTACTGTGGCGGGACCGGTCCGGAATCGCTGGCGCTGGGATCGGGATCTAAGACCTCTCCAAGAGCGCTCCGATTTTAGATCTGACCATTGCCCTCCGTTGAAAAGTGGTGGTTATCTCAAGAGCCAGCAAAGCTCTTGTCCAGGGAGTTATTTTCCGCTTATGACGGCTTTTTTATCGCCTCATGATGCATTGACGTCTTCGCTTCTATGATATACACTCTTCATAGAGTATATCCAGCTGTCATGCAAGTCTCTAAGTGGGGTAACAGTCTCGCGGTCCGACTTCCAGCGGCGGTGGTTGAGGTGCTGGGTTTGAAGGAAGGCGACGAAATAGAGATCACCGTTGCCGATCAACGTCGGTTTAATGTCTCACGAAAACCTTCGCGTACTGAACTGTTGAAACGATTGCGCGCATTCCGGGGCCGTTTACCGGCCGATTTCAAATTCGACCGGACCGAAGCCAATGCCCGGTAGTTTTCTTGATTCTAACGTGATTCTTTACTTGGCTGCAGGGGAACAGGCCAAGGCGGATCGCGCGGAAGAGCTGGTCACTCAGGGTGGAACAGTCAGTGTCCAGGTGCTGAACGAGGTGGCGAATGTTTCGCGTCGTAAAATGAAGATGTCCTGGCCGGAAATCCGGACTTTTCTCATCACGATCCGTGAGCTCTTGAACGTCGAATCAAATACCGTCGGTACACATGAAACCGGGATTGACCTGGCCGAGCAATACCGTCTGTCGGTCTACGACAGTATGATCGTCGCCGCGGCACTACTGGCAAATTGCGATACGCTCTTTTCGGAGGACCTTCACGACGGCTTGTTGATCAGAGGCCGGCTGCGAATTGTTAATCCGTTCGCCGGGATTAGTTGAGCAGCTTTGGCATCGTGCAGATCGCGGTAGCGATGACGTGTTCTTCCGAATGCTGATTCCAGTTTCTAAAGCGCCCTTTCCTTCGTGATCCGATCGGGCGTGGAGTGCGGAAGGGGAGGAAGATTGAGGCGAGGAGGGAAGGGTGAGCAGGTTAGGATAGAGAAAAAAATCAAGCTAGGTGAAGGGAAACGTGGTTAGTGATTGGTGGCTGCAGACCGGGTTTGTAGTTCTTTCGAACGAGTATGCTCGGTGCAATATCTGCTTTCTCGATATGACCTTTCGCGAGATAACGACCAACGGCGTCCCGGGGCTGTTTGATGTTCGCACCTCCGTTCGTGAAAACACCTATACCCGTGAAGATCTCTATCGGGACGGGATCACCGAGAAAACGGTCGCCGAGATGATCAGCACTACCCACTGCGGCTGGCTTTGCGAGGTTAATTCAAAGATCGTCGGATTCGCGATGGCAAATGGTAGAACTGGCGAGTTCTCGGTCATCGCGGTCTTCCCCGAATATGAGATGCGAGGTATTGGATCGAAGCTCCTGCTTTTAGCCGAGGATTGGCTGCGGTCGATCGGTTGGGAAGAGATATGGCTTTGGACCTCGTTGGATACAAATCTGAAAGCATACGCCTTTTATCGGAATCGGGGATGGACGGATGCAGAGATTCGTACCAATCAGAGGATCATGAAAAAGCGCATTGGGAAGTGAGTTTTCGAGATTTTCTTAGCGGTTTGTATTGGGCAACGCTTTCGGTTTAAAGCGGGCAGTCAGAAATAGAACGCGGTGACTCAGCAGTGACTGACCCTGATTCCAATATGCTCAAATCCGAATTCAGCGGCTTGACGATGTGGCTACATGTAGCTACATTGGCGCGCGCCATTATGAAGAGTGTATCGATCCGGGACGCAAAGAATCGGCTGACTGAGCTCGCTCGTGAAGTGGAAGAGGGCGAGACGATTGTCGTAACCCGTAGCGGACGGCCGATCTTTGACCTTGTACCGCATAAAAAACAGGGAGGACTGAACCTGGCGGCCGGTAAAACCTATCTGCGGTCGAAGGGGATCAAAAACCCCGTTCCCTACATCGCTGAGGACTTCGACGAGGCGCTTCCGGAAGACTTTCTCTTGCGACGTCTGTCCTAAAGCAGATGAAGATTCTGCTCGATACTCATGTGGCATTGCATTTTCTGCGACCGACCGTTGCCAAGCAGTATCGCGAGATCGGCCGCCGCGTGGCCGACCCCTCGACCATCGGTTTTGTCAGTGTTGCCAGCTTGTGGGAAATCGCGATCAAGACCCGGCTGGGAAAGTTGGATGCCGGCATGCCGCTTCAAGATGTCGCAGGGTATTTTGAAGCGATTGGCCTTTCCATGCTGTCGATCGAAGTGGGGCATGTTATTACCGCAACCTATCCCGAACCGGAGAGTCGAGACCCGTTTGACCGGCTTCTACTGGCGCAGTGCCAAGTCGAGAATCTAAAGCTGCTAACACTGGACCGTGCCCTCCTGAAACATCCGCTGGTGCTGAGGATCTGATAACGATCGATTTCGATCACCACTCGTTTGGCACCCTCGTTGTATAGGTGTTGGTCCAAAGCGCAATCTGCAATTGCAGCGATTTGCACCAGGCAAGATGCATCTTGTCCACTTCCATCGGGAGGTGTCCTTTCGCTGCCAAGTACGGCTTGATTGTCTCGTTCATCACCGGGATGAAAGCAATGATGTCGCGAAGCGGCACATGTCCGGTTGATTGCACGCCATCTATTTGATTTTTCTTCAAGCTCGTGTGACGAAGCGCAATTTCCTGCTGGTAATCGAGCCAGGCTTGGTCATAGGTCCGACAACAAGTGTCCAGAATCCATTGCTCGAAGCGTTGATTGCTCCTCGCCAGATATTCCGGGAGCGGATCACCTTCCAGATTTCGTGTATGCCGAGACAAGTTGGGAATGCTGGCGATAATACGGCTGCGCCAGTGCTCGACGACGTCTTTTACCTGTCCACTCAAAACGTCGCCAGCCAGCCGGAGATATCGTTCATCTTCTTCCCTGAGCCCGACGCTGTTTTTAAGTTCATTCAACTCGTTCAGTGAAACAGTTGACCTTTCGAGGGTATCCGAGCCATAGGCATATCCGGGGATTTCCTTGAGACTCGCCTTCATGACGCAGTCTTGGCGAGGTCTTGCCGACTTTCAAGAGCCGCTCACGTGGTCGTGGCGGTACCTGCAATGACGCTCAGCGTTTGCGATTCTGGGAGGCTTCTCTGTTGCCCTGCCACCGGCTTTTGTCGTTTCGAAGCGCTTCCGGCGAACGCCGGGTGAAGAAGATCTTCCGGAGCCCGCCATCGCCGAGGGCCGCATTCACTTCGACTATCGAGGTGTAAACCAGAAACAAAATGAAAATCCAGATTTGTATCGCGGCAAATCGGTGCCAGGTGAAGTGAGTCGTTACATATTCCGGAATCCCAACGATGCTCCCCCCAGCGAACAGGTATTCGACAAGCTTTTCGAGGAACCGCACCAGGAAAACGACCGCCCAATAGAGGACCGTTTTAAACAGAACAGCTTGAATCGCGGGCGCCGAATCGAAACGGCGGTGAAAGGGGATTGCATCGGCCACCAGTATCGATTTTCCTACAACCAGTGCCGTCACTGTCGCGACCAGAAAGCTTGCGAAAGTGCGGAGATAATCAGCCAGAATCAGATCGGTGGTCAACACGATAAGATTAAAGCCCACAGCAAAGAATACCGTGGGCGGCACCACTTCCTTAAGCTCTTTGATTAGAAATGCGGTGAGACGTGACTTCGCCACAAAATGGAAAATACTCAACCAGCGCGGTAGCTCTATTGGACTTTTGGGCATAGAGAAACGGACTGCGTTGTCAAGCTATGCTGCCAAGCCCAATGGCCTGCATTGCTGGCATCCCATGCGATTTGTGCGGATTTCGGGCGGGAGCAAAAGTCTCTCCGAACGTCATCAACGGCGCAGGAGGGTCGTCGACTATCGCCAATCCGGATGTTCCAGTCACTGTCGTGAGCTACCCTTGAGGGCTTGACGCCTCATTTCATCGCGGGACATCAACGCCCCGCTACACTCGGCGGCGCTTGAGGTTTAGCTAAGAGAGTTCATACCTTAAGATACATCGGGCTACGCAAGAAAAGTCGGTCTGCAGGGTTTAGGTACCAACGGTCCAGCGAACGAGAAGAGACAGAACGATCCAAGTCGCATTACTAAGTAGAATCCCAGGTGTTTGCAGCCTCTTCTCTGCGAGCCCGATCCTCCGAGCCGCCCCTGAGAATGAGCGCTCACGATTATCGATTCTGGCTGCTCGCGGTCAATTGGCCAACCCGCGAATAAGTAGGAGCTGATTCCTCAGAAGCAATACTGGACCGCTCCTTCCTGGCTGGGATCCTAAATTTGACCATCGATTTGCCTTTTCCTTATCATAAAGCCGAACCAGAACGCGGTGACCTGCATTGACTGATCCTGATTCAAACATTCTGAAATCTGCAGCCGCTTACTTGCTCGAGGTCGCGCGTACTTCGAAGGGCGGACGTTATCGCAAATCGGCTAAGATCGAGGCTTTAAGAGAGTGCAAGGATGAGATCCTGGTGGCGCACCGGAGCGGCATCAGTATTCACCGCATCGCACAGATTTTCCGGGAACGAAATGTGGACATCTCAACCCAGCATTTGATGCGGGCGATCCGGCTGTTTATTGCGGAAGAAGAGAAGGGTGTGGAAAAGACGTCTGCCGGCAAGGAAGGGCCGATCGTCAGTGGCGAAGGGAAGAGAAGATCGGTCACCTACGAACCATCGAAACAGGCTTCCCCGGTCGTCCGGGAGGAGGAATTTGCGAAGCAACTGCGGATCGCGCGCTACCTTGCCGGGGCGAGTGCGCCGGCAGTGAGGAAGTTAGAGCCAGCGGTTCAGCCTCAAAGGCGTAAATCGGCCAAGGCTATTCCAAAGACGAGAACTGGCGCCAAGAAAGAAGCGCCGAGGCAAAAGGCCGCAGAGGTGGAATTGGCGAGGGAAAGGCGGCGGGCCGGGCGGATGGCGCAAAAGCAAACTAGCCTTGGACGACCTCGAAGCCAGAATCGTCGGGCTTCGCCTGAGCGATAGCTTCGAAAAAGTGAGGGATCCCTTTGACCTCTTGATCTGCTATCAGATCTACAAGCTTGGTGAGATCTACTCATCCAGTTTCAAGGTAGTGAAGGTAGCTCCGGTTGGTCGGAACCGGGTTTACCAGGGCATGAACTAGGAAATCGCCCTTAAGAGTTCGGAAGCGGTACCCGACAAGCCAGGCTCGATCACTCCCGAATCGAATTACCAGAAGCCGGTGAGGGTCAGTCTCCGAGAATCATCGATCACAGGAGGAGGTCAGGGTTGAC
>JAFAZK010000190.1 GCA_019239825.1 Verrucomicrobiota bacterium
CAGGAGGAGCTGAAGTTTCGTCTGCTGCGCAACAAGGACCTGAGCCCGGTCAACTACAAGCGCGTGGCCGAGGCGGACGGCCGGGAAGTGCCATGGGACCAGATCGTGAAGGGCTATGAATATGAGAAGGGCAAATTCGTCGTCTTAAAAGACGAAGATTTTGCCAGAGTCGATATCGAAGCCACCCAGACAGTCGACATTTTTAGCTTTGTCCGGATCGAAGAAGTCGATCCCCTCCTCTTCTATAAGCCATACTACCTCGAGGTCGGGAAAGGAGGGGATAAAGCCTATGTGCTCTTGCGCGATTCTCTCGTCGAAACCGGAAAGATTGCGATAGCTAAAGTCGTTATTCGAACCCGACAACATTTGGCGGCGGTGAAGCCTCAAAAAAATGCTCTCATTTTAGAGTTGATGAGGTTCCCGACGGAACTTCTCGATATGGCGGAATTCAAAGCGCCGGCCGCAAAATCGCTTCGGAAACCCGAAACGGAGATGGCTGAGCGGCTGATCGAAAGCATGTCGACAAAGTGGGACCCAACCCAATACACTGACGAGTACCACGAAGCTCTCGAAAAGCTAATCGACAAAAAGATCGAGACCGGCGGTAAATTTGCTCCCGCACCGGCCAAACAGAAGCGGGCGACTAACGTCGTCGATCTAGCTGCCGTCCTTCAAGAAAGCATTCGCCAAAAAACCGGGAAAACAAAATCCGAGAAGGCAGCGAAGAGATCTGGGCCAAAGAGCCGCAAGAAAGCAGCCTAACCGGCAGTTGTAAAACGGCTCAGGCGAGCCAGATCTTTTTGGCGTGACTCACAAAAAAGACCCGCTCGGGAGAAGCGCTTTGCGATCGATGGATTTTCGATCCAGGCCGCTCCTAGCGGACTTGGTCGACTTTTACCTTACTGTGGCTAAGTACCATTTCCTGTTCCCACGGGCGCAGGTCTCCGGGGCGCATCAACGCCACCAGGAACGGCTGATATAATCGCTGATCACAAACACCAGCAAAATGCTTAACCATAGGAATCCCCCACCTGCAAAGAGCCAGATCAGTCTACCACTCGCCCGAACCTGCATGAAAAACAAAAGAACTATCACCGCTTCGATCGCGGCGATCAGCAGCAATAAAAGAGATTCGATTAGGCCGAGATAAAACATGCGCAGGCCTACCGCGATCAGGAGCAACACCAATAACACCACATAGGTCCACAATGCTTGCACGGCCTCCTTTTTTCCGGTCATACTTTACCTCCCAACAGGTACAGCAGCGTGAACAGAAAGATCCAAACCATATCCACGAAATGCCAGTAGATTCCTATGACTTCCAGAGGCATAAAATGTTCTTCGTGCACCCATCCTCTCAGAACTAACCAAGCAATAACCAAAATTAGCCCGATGCCGACGAGCAGGTGTAACGCGTGGAATCCAGTCATGATGAAGTAGAGCAGAAAAAAGAGCTGAACCTGCGGTGAATTGGATCCGGACCAGTGGAACGCCTCCCCGGGGAAAAGTCCCTTCGTCCAGTCTTCATGATACTCAATTCCTTTGATGACCAGGAATACGGCGCCGAGCGCACACGTGGCTAAAAGAAGTAGGATCGTCAGGAACTTCGCACCCATTTTATTGGTGGCAGCTGCCAACGACATGGTCAACCCGCTAGTAAATAGTATCCCCGTGTTTAAGGCTCCCAGCACGACGTTCAGTTCTTGTGCACCTTCATTGAACGCCTGAGTATAGCTGAACCGATAGACACTAAACGCGAGTATAAGGGCGCCAAAGAACATAATCTCGGATGCGACAAAGACCCAGATCCCGGCCGTGGAGGTCTCTCGCTGTTGCTCGATGTCCGAGAAGTGCTCGTAGAGGATGGCTCGGTTGTTACTCATAGCATCAGTTGTCTCACGATTTGTTCATTCTAAGCGGCGGGTTGGCTCATCTTGCTGGTGCAAACCGGTACCGGAGAATAACGCCTGGATGGGAGCCGCTTTTGACCGGTCCTAAAACAAAACGCATAAACGCACGAAAAAATGAGACTTTTACCTGAAAGTTTCGTAGCAGGCGGCTCCCGAAAACGTCTCGTCGCCTGCCATATACTATCGGTATCTTGTACGTTTTTTTCACTGCCAAAGGGTGATGGCACGCGCTGGGTAATTTCCGGGAGCTCATAGCATGACTAATAGAGGATTCGTAAGTTTATCGTTCCGTGCGTGAACGCCAAAGTTAGCAGTAAGCAGTCTAAGAGCCTCGCATGATTACTTACTGATTACGGACGCACTGATTACTGATTACTGATTACTGATTACTTCTTCGTACGCGCACGTTGTTGGTTTTCTCACACTAGTCCTCCACTGCCTCATGCCTCGGCGGCGGATAATTATAGGCCTCATCCGCTTGGATCGGCGGCTCCTCAAAATTATGCGGTGGTGGAGGAGAGGTGGTTTCCCATTCAAATCCTATTACACCCCAGGGATTGTTGTCGGCTCGCTTTCCATATCGGCATGACCAGATGAGATAACAGAGCGGCAAAAGATACCCGAGCCCGAGGATGGAAGCGCCAGCCGTCGAAAGGACATTGTAAACCTGAAACTGCTCAGGGTAGGCATGGTACCGTCTAGGCATACCCAGATATCCGAGGATGAATTGCGGAAAAAAAGTCAGGTTGAAGCCGAGGAACGTAACGATAGCGGTCATTTTCCCTAGGAACTCGGGGTACATACGTCCCGAGATTTTCGGCCACCAAAAGTGCAGTCCACCCATGAACGCCATCACCATCCCTCCCACCATGATGTAATGGAAATGCGCGATGACGAAATAGGTGTCATGGACGTGAACATCAAAACCGAGCGTGGCTAAGAACAGCCCCGTCATCCCGCCGACAGTGAACAAGCCGATAAATCCGATGGCATACAACATCGGCGTATCGAGCGAGATGGAGCCGCGATAGAGAGTAGCTGTCCAGTTGAACACCTTGATCGCGGACGGAACCGCCACGGCAAAGCTCAGAAAAGAGAAGATCATGCCGGCAAAGACAGACTGGCTGCTAACAAACATGTGATGACCCCAGACCAGAAACCCGAGCAACGCGATGGCCATACTCGCAAAAGCCACAAAGGTGTATCCAAACACCCGCTTCTTAGCGAATGCACAGATCAGCTCACTCACTACCCCCATACCGGGTAAAATCATGATGTAAACCGCCGGATGCGAATAGAACCAGAATAGATGCTGGAAAAGCAAAGGGTCACCTCCCAGAGCCGGATCAAACACACCGACATGCCAGATCCTTTCGAGCGCCATCAAGGTTAACGTCATAGCCAGAACCGGAGTGGCCAGTACGAAAATCAGGCTGGTAGCATACATAGACCAGACAAATAGACGGAGCCGCATCCAAGTCATTCCCGGAGCACGTAGCTTATGCGTAGTGACGATAAAATTCAGGCCCGTGAGGATGGACGAAAATCCGTTAATGAATACTCCGGCCGCCATCAAGGCGACATGAGAATTAGAATAGGTGCTGCTATAAGGCGTATAAAACGTCCACCCAGTATCGACTCCGCCTACCAACAGAGCGTAGAGCGCGATTGCGCCGCCGAAAATAAAGATATACCAACTCAGTAAGTTCAGTTTCGGAAACGCAAGGTCGCGAGCACCCAACATGAGTGGGAGCAGAAAATTTCCGAGTACGCTGGGGATCGATGGAATCAAAAAAAACCAAACCATCAGCACCCCGTGCGTAGTGAAGAGCTTGTTATAGGTTTCGGCCTGCACGAGATCGCCCCGCGGAGTCAACAGGTTAAGCCGCATAACCGCGGCCGCGATGGCCGCGATCGCAAAGAACCCAATGATGGTGAATAGGTAGAGAAGTGCGATCCGTTTATGGTCGGTAGTGAGAAACCACGACCGTAAGGTGTGTTCTTTCAGGTAGGAAGGTGGCTCATCCTTCTCGACTACGGCATAACTTTGGACCGGTAATGGCATAGGCTTAGTTCGCCAGGCGGCCCTTTCCTACTCGTCCTCGAATCCTGGCGAACGGATTGCTGGAGTGTTGGAGTCGTGGAGTAGTGCGCCCGGCGTAGCCTGCCGGATTTACCGCGCAGCGGTTATACAGATTAGGCCAGGGCTTCAGCCCTGGGTTATGTAACGCATTTATTCGCCCTGAAAGTGGCGTCCGAAAAGCGTGTTCGGGCAGTGGCGCGTTCCTTCCGCCAAGCCCGCCAACATCGGGTGCCACTTTCAGCGCACGCGCCTCGATCCGAGCAACCCAGGGCTGAAGCCCTGGGCTATTTTGTATAGCCGCTTCGCGGCAAAATCGCCTATATCCCCGGCCTATGACACCCAGCGTCTTCAACGCCAACTTCCAGCGCATTCTCTGCCATTCCTTTTTCGCGTTCATTCGCGGCCTATGTTCGCGTCCATTCGCGATTTATATTCGTGTCCATTCGCGGTTGCTACCTATTCGGTATGTTCGCTTCGGGAGGCGATGACCCAATACTTTTTAGGTAAGTTATTATCGCAAACAGATCGTCCTCCGAGATTCGCCCCTGGAAACTCGGCATCACCGGATCGAATCCCGCCACAATCTGCGTATTGGGGATGAGAATGCAGTCACGTAGATAACGCTCGTCTGCCTGCACTATCCGGCCATCTGCGAGTGGAACCTGCGAGTCGTAGATCCCCTCCAGCAATGGAGCCCGGACAGCGGCTTGAGCTGCATGGCAGCCACTGCATCCGAATGAATGAAACAATTGCTCGCCACGCTGAGCAACCGACACCGTGTCGCGCCCCGTCTTCAACCAGGCCGCAAAATCGGTTGGGTTCATCACGATCACTTGTCCGATCATCAAGGCATGATTCGTCCCACAGTACTGGGCGCAAAATATCTGGTAGGTTCCAAGCTTGGTGGCTTTAAACCACTGGGTGGTATAGCGGCCGGGTAACACGTCTTCCTTGATCCGGAACGCCGGCAAAAAAAAGCTATGAATGACGTCTTCAGAAGTCATCACCAGCTTCACTGTCTGGCCTAAAGGCACGTGTAACTGATTAATCTCCCGCTTGCCCTGCAAGTGCTCGAGTTTCCACATCCATTGCTTGCCGATCACATGCACTTCCACCGCGCCTTTCGGCTCAGTCGATTCTTTGAAGTAGATTTTTGCGCCCCAGCCGAACAAACCGAGGAAGATAAAGAAGGGAACTGCGCTCCAAGTCACCTCGACCGCGATATTCTCTGTCTTAGGCGGAGTTCGATCAGCCGCCGCGCGTTTCCGATACTTGGCGAGAAAATAAATCATCACCACCGCGATGGCCAAGGTGACCGTACCGGTTAACAAAACGAGAAAGATGAGCAGGGTATCGACTTGCCCGGCCACTTTTGAGGCTTGATTCGGGAAGAACTGTATCTGGGCGATGAAGACCCTATTCATGTAACCAAATCTTTATTTCTTCGACGATGCGCCCGGTAA
The DNA here is from genome assembly GCA_019239825.1 of Verrucomicrobiota bacterium. Classification (GTDB taxonomy): domain Bacteria; phylum Verrucomicrobiota; class Verrucomicrobiia; order Chthoniobacterales; family JAFAMB01; genus JAFAVN01. Next base: position 5,457 of record JAFAZK010000190.1, read on the forward strand.
ATAATGGCGCTAAGGGCAATCAGAGTTAACACCGCAGCCACCCGCATTATCACAAGTACAATGTAAGCAACGGTGCCTGGCGCAATGTTGGGACAGAAACAAAGCAACGCTATCGGCGAAACCGGCGCGGCCACGGCGTCGCGACGGGCCAACGTAATCGCTCGATCAATCTCCTTTGCGGGGAACTCGATACCCAACAGATAACTCGAAATTCTTCCATTCGGACTCAAGACCACTAAACCGCTTGGATGTACGTATTGTTTAGAGACTTGATCGTAGCGATAACGAAAGCCGACTTGGTCCGCTAACCGTTTAATAGCCGCTTCTGCTCCAGTCAAAAAATGCCACTGTTGTGCCGCCGGCGCCCAGCCATACCGGCGGAGATAGTTGTCCAATTTGTTCTTGGCTACTCCGGAGCCCTCGTTTGGATCGATGCTAACAAAAATGAAATTGAAATCGCGTTTGGCGAGCGACGGCGGCAAATCCTGCAGGCCCTGTACGAACGCGTTAAGTACTACTCCGCACAGCATCGGGCATTGATAATATCCGAGTGTCAAAATAACCGGTCGTTGATGAAAATATTGATCCAGTCGAACCGAGTTTCCCTGTTCATCGATGAAATGCTCATCCGTAGCGACGATTTGGTTGAGGCGCTGTTCGAAACGAATATCTCGGTTCGGATCTTTGGCCGGATCTGTCGCCTGAGCAAAGCCGTTCCAGAGACAAAATCGCTCGAATAGCAATAGAAGAAGCAAGCAGCGCCTGATCATGGAGTTGGACTTGGTTTCTCGGCGGCGGCCGGTGGTAGAATTTTTGCGCCTCCGGCCTTCTGGACTTGCATGTCGATCTCGGTTTGACCGCTATCGGGTGGTCGAACCGGCGCTCCCCGGCTAAGGAAACGATCCATCGCCTGCTGGATGGGGATGTGGACAATCCCGTTCTTACGATCAATCCACCCGTAAGTGGTCAACTCCTGGTTCTTGGCCTTAAGATAATCGTTTAAATCGTTCGGCGGATTCGTTTGTAACTGGGGGTGCGGAAAGCGGTCGAGTGTCGCTTCCCGGGCATGCTCGGTTCTACCGATGCTAATGCCGTGACCAACTAAAGATCGTGAGAACACTAGTACACCCAGGAAAATGACCACGAGACTCACGACAAATCCGATAGTGAACCAGACCCATGGCCAAAACGGTATATCGCTAGTCTCGTAGCCTTTCTCGATGGAATCAGCGGACATTGATTTATCCTCTAAGAAGTTGCCGATGGGCCGGACACACTAAGCGATTTTAAACTCCGGATGAGTTGCCTGCTGAAAACCAGGATCCAGGCGCCACCGATTGCGAGAAAGGTGAAAGGATCGGGCCAATCCAGCGAGATGGAAGTCCGAAAAGTGGGGGCGACATACCAGAATACACAGACGGCGTACATCCCGAGGAGCCACACGGCGATACCACTCAACCACCCAGGTGCCCGTTTCAGCTGGCGAAATAACAACAGAAAAAAAGGTAGAGCAAAGGTAAGACCTGCCAGCACCCAACTCACCGGCAGCCATCCGCCGCGCATCCGATGGAGATACCAGTTAATTTCGTGCGGCAGGTTTCCCGCGTAAATGATGAGGATTTCGGCCATGCTCATGTATGCCCAGAGCATGAGAAAGGCTAAGAGCAGGTCTCCGAGCTGGTTGAGCTGGTCCGCTGATGCCTGGTTCGGACCCTGCAGAAGCCCCCGGCTTAAGAGAATGCTGAGCGCGAGCGCAGAGACGACTTGGTCGATGATGATGATCATCGGAAAAATGCTGGAGTACCAATCCGGTTCCAGGGACATGACCCAGTCCACGACCGCAAACGAGGTTACCAGGCTGAACACGACTAATCCCAACGCACTAATTCTCCTAAGGACAAGCATCGGACCCGGGTCCGACTGTTCCAGTTGGCGCCTGGACCACCTTAGCAGAAAGAAAGCGAGCCCTCCCCAGATGCAGAAGAACAAACACGTGCGCGCGATAAGAAAGGGCAGATTTAAGTAGATCGCTTTCCGTGCGAGTACTTCGGCGGTGCGCGGATCGACCGGCTGAGTCCAGCGGAAGATATAACTGAAGCCAAAAAACAGAGGGATTAATAAAGCCGCCATCGCTGGGAGCGTGCTTACTCCTGCCTCAAGAAATTTACGGATTGGGACGGTCCAAATTCCCCCGACGAGGTGAGCGATCATCAACACCGGGAAGCAACCCAGCGTCAATCCCAGCCAGAAAATAAAGCTCATGAGATACGACGGGAACGCATGCGCAGGCGCTAGGAACAAGCCGACAATTACCACTATAAACGCGCCACAAAACGAGATGGCGCCGAATCTTTGCGCGATGGCCAATCTGGAAGAAGCGCTTTCCATATCAGGGGCCATTCAATCGTGCCTTCTGGTCAGGCGGCACGTCATTGATCGTTGAATTTCGCGAGAGCTGCAGGGCTCGGACGTATGCAATGACTGCCCAACGGTCCTCAGGCGTGAGTCTATCGGCATAAGGATACATCACGCCGTAGCCGTGCGTAATGACGTGAAAAAAATGCCCCTCCGGCGCATCCCGCAACCGTTGCTCATGGAACGAGGGCGGCTGCGGAAACCCACGCTGCACAATCATTCCGTCCGCCTCACCAGTAGGCCCATGACAAACCGCGCAGTAGATGTTGAACCGGTCACGACCCCGTTCCAGCTCCTGTTTAGTAATCTGGCTAGGAAACCCGCGTACCAACTTCCCGTTTATTTCGCCCTGGTAAAAGAAATCGTCGGTATCAGCCTGTCCGTGCGGCACTGTGTTAAGAACTAGAGGACGCGAAGAACTGCGATCGGCAAAAAAGGGATCTTCCTGAAGCGGTTTCAATCGGGAATCATTGCGCATCTCTTCGCGGCACCCGCAACCGAAAAGGACCGCCAGCAAAAAGATAAAACGCAGCCGTTTTCTTGTCATTTACCATGCACCTCGGTAACGGCCTTAGCTTGCAACTCATAGAAAAGTCGTCGCACAGTTCGCTCATCGAAACATGGATCGACTGCCTCGACCCAGAGGAAAAATTTATCTGTGCTCACTCCCTCAAAGCCAGGGACGCTGAACACCGGATGATGAAGGCGAGGCAAGCCGCATAAAATCAGAAAACCGGCAACGCCGGACAACGCCGAGAATAGGATAGTTAATTCGAAGGTGATCGGGATATAAAGCGGCCAGCTATTTAGAGGGCGTCCCCCAACGTCAAGAGGATAATAATATCCCATCGCGTACCATTCCATGCCATACGCCGTCACCGCGCCAACCATGCCGCCGATCAGCATGATCAGTGGAATGGCCGAATGTTTACGCCCGATAATTTCAGGCAGCTCCTCGATGGGATACGGAGTAAAAGCATCGATCTGGCGAAAGCCCTTTTCAAAGACAGTTCGCGCCGCGCGCAGCAATTGCTCCGCCGAATCGAATTCGGCAGTTAGTCCATACAGGCGCGGATGGGCCGAACTCACGCGGCTTCCTCCTCTCGCTCCGCAATGATCTCTTTAATTTCAGACATCGGAATCATCGGTAAGAGCCGGACAAACAAAAAGACCAACGAAACGAAAAGACCAACCGAGCCAAATAAGATCAACCAATCCCACCCAGTCGGAGCATAGGTACCCCAACTCGAAGGCAAAAAGTCGCGATGCAAACTCACAATGACGATCACGAACCGCTCTAGCCACATCCCGATATTGATGCTCAGGGCGACCAAGAACAGAGAGACCGGCCTGCTTCGGACTCTGCGAACCCAGAGCAACTGTGGAATTACGACATTAAAAGTGAGTAACAGCCAATAGGTCCAACCATAGGGACCAATGGCTCGGTTAACCACCAGGTACTGCTCGTAAAGGTCACCGCTGTACCAGCCGGTGAACGTCTCCATGATGTAGCCGTATCCTACCATTAGCCCTGTAGCCAGCATGACGCCCGCCATACAATTCAGGTGACGCTCCGTAATCACTGATTCCAAACCGTAGACAGAGCGCAGCGGAATCATGATATTAAGAACCATGGCAAAGCCTGAATAGATGGCTCCGGCGACAAAGAAAGGGGGGAAAATGGTGGTATGCCATCCGGGTATGTTGGCAACCGCAAAATCGGTACTCACTACACTGTGCACCGAGAGCACTAGCGGCGTGGAGAGCCCGGCCAGAATCAGATACACAGTTTGAAAATGGTTCCAGTGAACCGCCGAACCGCGCCAGCCTAACGACATAATTCCGAAACCGATTCTCGATAACCGCGTTCTTGCCCGATCGCGCATCGTCGCCAAGTCCGGGATCAACCCGGTATACCAAAAAATGAGCGAGACGGTGAAATAGGTGCAGACCGCGAAAACGTCCCACACCAGAGGGCTGCGAAACTGCGGCCATAACCCCATGGTATTAGGATAGGGTAAAATCCAGAAAAAAGTCCAAGGCCGGCCTAGATGCAGGAGCGGAAACATTCCGGCACAAGCCACCGCGAAGAGCGTCATCGCTTCAGCGAGACGGTTAATTGAGTTTCGCCATTTCTGCAGAAGTAGGAGCAGAATCGCCGAAATGAACGTGCCAGCGTGCCCAATACCGATCCACCAAACAAAGTTAACAATCGCGAATCCCCAAGCCACCGGGATGTTAATCCCCCAGATGCCGATGCCGACGGCAAACAGGATGGTAATTCCATAAAGCAAACCCATTAACAAGATGAACCCGACCCCAAAGCTCACCCACCAGAATGGCGGATGCTTTCGGCCCAATACGATCCCGCTGATCTTGGCGCTCGTCGATTCCAGGGTTTCGCCCGGACTAACCAGCACGTGAGGCGAACTCGATGATTCGATCTCTTTGTTTAATAGTTTTTGACTCGCCATAGGTGGATGCCGCTAGCTTTATCTCGATGAGAGAGGTTCCCCGCAGGGGCGAAAGGATTCAGTCCGAGGTCTTAGCCGTGGGTTTCCGATTACCCAAGAATACGCCCTGAAAGCGGCGCCAACCCCTGGACGCAATTCGGAAAAGGCACATGGCCACAGTTCCGGCATCAGCCTTGCTCCTTCCGTTCGGGCTCTTTTTCCCTCGCTACTTTCGCTAAATACGTCGTCCGTGGCCGGGTATTTAGTTCCTCGAGCAGCCCATAATTAAGCCGGCTCGCCTTGAGCTGACTTACCAGAGTGCTCTGGTCCTTGATATCCCCAAAGGTGATTGCTTCGGCCGGGCAGACCTGCGCACAAGCAGGAATGATTTCGCCGTCCTCGATCTTTCGCTTCGCCTTTTCCGCATCGAATTCCACCGCGCGGATTCTCTGCACGCAATAGCTACATTTCTCCATTACCCCACGCGCCCGGACGGTGACCTCCGGGTTCCACCCCAATTGGTAACTGAGTGTTTTCGTATCAGCGAACTGCAGGAAATTAAATCGGCGAACCTTATATGGACAATTGTTCGAACAAAATCGGGTCCCGATACATCGGTTGTAGACCATTTGGTTCAGGCCTTCGGCACTATGGTTAGTGGCTTCGACCGGACAAACCAGTTCGCATGGAGCCGTCTCGCAATGCATACACGGAACCGGTTGCTGGTAGAACTTTGGTGAATCCGGCTCTCCTTCAAAATAACGGTCGAGGCGAATCCAATGCATAATGCGCCCGCGCCAAACCTGGTCTTTGCCAACCACGGGAATATTATTCTCGGATTGGCAAGCGAGCACGCACGCATTGCAACCGATGCAGGTGTTCAGGTTGATTACCATCCCCCATTGATGTTCTGCCGTCAGCCTCTCGGCGAAATTGTATAACGTCTGGTCGGGTTCCGGTTTCTTGGCTAATTGATCCGGCGGTACCACTTGCCGGGCGAATTCATCAAACGTCCGGGTTTGAACCGGTTCCCGCTCATCCATCGCATGATGAAACTGGGTGCTGACAACCTGGTGAAAACGGCCTGTCTTGCGAACTTGCGCCTCTGGAATCAGCCAGAGTCGCTGCGTTGTCCGCAACGGGTAAACATTAACGCCTACATGGTCGCCGACGTGGCCGCATCGATAACGTCCGCCTCCCAAATAAAGGGAAATGGTCCGCATTGCCTGGCCGGGAAGAATCCAGACCGGCATCTCCACCTTACCAGTGTCGGTTTGGATCTCTACGATATCGCTGTTCCCAACTCCCAGCTCTTTGGCTAAAGCCGGGCTGATCAAGGCTGGATTATCCCAGGTTACGCGAGTAAATGGCTTTGGTAATTCTTGCGACCAACCGTTATTCGCGAATCGGCCGTCCCATACGGTGGGATCTGGATGAAACGACAACTCAATCGCCTGCGTTGGCTCACCCGTTGTGATCGGAGGCGGAGAATTGCCCGGCCCTTCCGCAGGAATGATCGCAGCCGAGTTTACCGGCAAAACTCCGTCGCTCAAAACCTGACGCCACTGCTTCTCAAAGTCATTCCATTGCGTGTGCGATCTCCAATAGTCGCGAACTAGGTCATAATCCTGAGCCGCGACTTGACCCAAGAACAACCCAAAGAGCTGATGCCGAGAATAACCGGAGTACAACGGCGCGATCAACGGCTGTACAACGGAAGTAGTCCCATCGCTCCCAACTGCATCACTCCAACTTTCGAGAAAATGGTTTTCGGGAACATGCCACTGGCACGCAGCCGACGTCTCATCCTCAAACAGTGAGAGGTGCAGGGTAAACCGGGCGTGGGATAACTTTTTCTCAAGTTCTAAGTCAGCCGGTGCATCAAAAACTGGATTGCCACCGATGATGATAAGGGTCTCTACCTGGCCGGAACCCAAATCCCCAGCTAGTTCGGTCAGCCCTTCCAACGGGGGAAGTGGAGCGACATTATGAGCTTCTCGATAATTCACGGTTTTACCGATATTCCCAAGAGCCGCATTGATAGCATGCACCCACTGATGTATTTCCGCGGGCTGACGATACCCTGCTGTAACCAGAGAACGTCCTTTAGCCGACTTGAGCTGTCTGACGCAGGCTTCCACCCAGGCAACAGCCTCACGGTCGGCGATGGCGGGTTTGGTTTCACCGATTCCGAGCCCAGCGGCCAGCATCCGAACCAAAACTCCCATGGCCGACCCGGCCATCGGCAGTCGCTCGTCGGCCATCGAACCGGTGATCGTCGGGCTCGGCTCGGCCACGTAAAGGCGGTTAGGATTTGAAAAGTCCGCTTGTCGATAATTTCGCCGGCCAGCGAAGGCTCGCGTATATGCCAGGCGGTATGGTGAATCGAACAGGAAATCATTATCCAGTGCGATGACGACGTCCGCGTTCGAGAGCTGGAACTCAGGGTAAGCAGGTTTCCCCAGGAGCGATCGATGCGCCTCTATGATTGACTCGTGCGAGATCGGTTCCCAGTAATACCATTTCGCCGAGGGGAATCGCTTTTGCAGTTCGCCCATCTGCCAGTTAGCGGTCGGTGAGGTCGTGGAATCGATCAGAAATCGCAGGGTTCGGCCTTGCTGAGCGAGCTGCTGATCTCGCTCTGTGAGCCAGGCCGCGATCAGTTGCTCCCAGGTTTCTATCTGGCCGTTGTGGGTGATGGCTTTGGCTCGATCCGGATCGTAAAGCGTTAGGAGAGCCGCCTGCTCGAATACGCTGGTTGCACCCAGGCTCAACGGGTGACTCGAATTACCTTCGACTTTAGTTGGGCGACCTTCATTACTGGTAACCAACAACCCCGTCGCCGAACCATTGAACGGCATAGCCGTAGCGAAATATAAGGGCCGGCCCGAGACCAACAGTTCCGGCTGCTCGAGATACGGTACGATTTTCTGTTCGGGCGGCCGATAACAGCCGGCTACCCCCATTAGGGCCAGGCTGGCGCCCATCAATTTAAGGAACTGACGTCTTTCCAGTGGATCATTGAGCTCAGACGCGCCGACGGGAAACTCGCGATCGATCCACCGGTTAACTTTCGGATCATTTGTTAGCTGTTCGAGACCGGCCCATTGCTGAGCGCCCGACTTCGCCCCGTCGTTTAGACTCCGGGAGGCTACGTCGGGCAAGCCGCGAGCGCCGGGAAAGGGGTGAGCTTGGGGCTCATTCCTAAGTAGCTGTTTGCGTTCATCGCGTTTCATATTTTCGTTCTCGGCGCTCCCGGCGTTTCATCGGTGGCAAGTGGTACAGTCTGTGATCTCCTGGTTGGGTTTTACTCCGGTTTGTTTAGCCAGGGTTAAGCCTTGAACGTTTTGGTCACCGGTTGGCTTCCAATTGAGGTTGAACACTTCGCCGGTTGGTCGCAGCGCCTTTTCCGGGTGCCGATGACATTCGAGACACCAACCCATTTGTAAGGTGTTTGCCTTCCAGGTAATTGGCATTCGATCAACCTGGCCATGACAGCTGACGCAGCCGATCCCCTTTTGGATATGAACACTGTGATCGAAGTAGACGTAGTCCGCTAGCTGATGCACGCGAGTCCAACGGATTGGTAAATCAGTCGCCAGGCTTTCACGGACCGTGGCCAAGATTGGCGCCTGGGTCCAGAGCTGCGAATGGCAGGTCATACAGGTCGCGCTAGAAGGCATACCGGCAAACGCGGACTTCTCCACACTGGTGTGGCAATAACGGCAGTCGATACCCAGACCGGCCACATGATGTTGGTGACTGAAGGCAACGGGTTGGTCCTTAGGTACGTCAACCTGGGTCTGCCAAGGAGAATAATTGAATCGATAGAGACCAAACAGAGCTCCAACCAAAGAAAGGGGCGTCAGAACCAGAACGGTTCTGAAAAGCGTATTTGCACCTGGCGAAAATATCTGAGCCATTTGCGAGCGGATATTCGCAGGGTCGACATCATTTCGGCCAACGCCGCAACCCGGTGAGCATTCGCGAGAAAAGCTCCGAGTGGTCGTATGGAGAAAGTAAGCAGTAAGCGGTAAGCAGTAATCAGTGTAGGAGCTAGGAGTACGCGCGCCGCCGCGGGATATCGTCTTCGTACTCGTCGTCCTCGAATCTTTGGTAGGGCGAGGCTCCAAAACGTAACAGGCTGCCCATACGATCTGCCTTTGACCGGATCAATCGCCGAACGTTAGTGCAGCATGGCCGACCCGGGGGTGGGACAATGCAATCCGACTGAGCTCTTTTCTTGCTCTGAGGTAGGATCGGTTTCTGCCGAACACACTTCAGTTCCAGCAGAAGGGGCGGCGAGACACATATCCAATTTGCCACATCCAACTCCCGGCTCGGCCATGCTGTATTAACCGTTCGGCGAGTCATCCGTTAAAGGCAGATGGTACCAGCAGTCTGTCGCGTTTGGGAGCCTCGCCCTACCAAAGGTTCGAGGACATCTTGCTGCCAAGCGCATCCTTCTAGCTCCTACACTGATTACTGTCTTACTGACTACTGTTCCCTCACTCCGCCGCCACTTGGTCGCGGCCCTTTTTCGCCGGGTGAGCTAGCCAAATGACAGCAATGAGAATCGCGAATATCCAGATCGAGCCCCAGGCGACATCATTGGTGGCTAATACGTAAGCCTGATTTTGGATCGCATTGGCTAACGTCTGATTGGCTTGACCGGCGGTGAATCCGAGAGATTGGATATGATTTAGCCAAGCATGAGTCGCCGGGTTGTAGAGAGTGACTTCGGCATTGAGTCGGTGATCATGGAAGGTTGCCCGATGATCCCAGATGGTCGTTCCCAGGTTAGTTCCGAAGCTCAGCGAGATTTGGCGTAAAAAATTGAAAATACCGGAAGCACCGGCCAGTTTCTCCGGAGAGATACCCGACATCGCCAGCGTGATCAGGGGAATGAAGAAACAGGCGGTGCCCACACCCCAGGGCAGACGCTCCCAAAACAGGAGATTGAAATTCACCTCCGTATTGTTGAAAGCACTCAAGAGAGAAGTGATCGCGAAGATCCCTAAACCGGCGCTCACAATCCAGCGAAGGTCTAGCTTGTCAACTAATCGGCCAACCAGCGGTGAGGCGACGACGCCTAACACACCAAATGAAGCCGTAGCGAATCCCGCCCAAGTAGGCGTGTACCCCTGTTGATTCTGTAACCAGAGCGGTAATACCACCACTGGGGCGAAATAGGACATGTAGCCGAAGAAAATAATGATACAGGCGACGGCAAAATTCCTTTGACCCAGCAAACGCAAATCAACAATTGGACGTCTCTCGGTCAACTCCCAAGCGATGAAGAAGGCGAAGCCGATGACCGCGATGATAAAATTGATGATAATGAACGGCGATTGGAACCATTCCTCGTCGTTTCCTTTGTCGAGCATCACCTGCAAAGCGGTGACACCGATTAGCAGCAAGGCCAATCCAATCATGTCTAATGACGAAGATTCTTTCGGTGTCTCGCGCCGGCGTAAAATGAACCAGGTGAGCGCGGCGGCAAGAATACCAAATGGCAAGTTGATATAAAAGATCCAAGACCAACTGATGTTATCGGTGATCCAGCCACCCAGAATGGGACCAGCCACTGGGCCAACCACCGCCGTCATACCCCAGATCCCGTTAGCCAATCCGCGTTGATTTTCCGGGTAGTTCGGGAGCAACAAGCTCTGTGATAAAGGGATCATCGGCCCTGCGGTAGCGCCTTGTAGTACCCGAGCTACCAGCAACATAGGAAAACTGAAGGAGAACCCACATACGACCGAAAATAGAGTGAATAGGAGAGTAGAAATAACAAAGAGGCGGACTTCGCCAATCTGACGCGCGAGCCAGCCGGAGATCGGAACTGCCACTGCATTCGCTACAGAAAATGAGGTAATAATCCAGGTGCCGTCATCCGAGCTTACTCCCAGATCACCGGAGATCGTGGGGATGGAGACGTTGGCGATCGAGACGTCCAAGACGTTCATGAAGACGCCTAGCGCCAACCCGAGAGTCACGATGGCTCTTTGGACCACCGGCAGCGGCTCATTAGTGTTGCTGTTCGCCATGGTCCGGTACTTGTGACAGGGAGTCCGGAGTAGCGGTTGGCGATTGATCCCCTCCGTTCTCCCGAATGGTCTCGTCGATCAGAGCGTCTACCTTGCCGCCCTGATCGGCATAGACATCGGTCTGATACAATGGTTTTTGCGAAGACGTCTCGGCTAACGCGGGTCCATCTACATGATGAATATCAACGGATGCCTCCACCGAAAGCCCGAGGCGCAAAGGATGCCGCCTCATCTGTTCTTGATCGAGCGCAATTCTAACCGGTACTCGCCGGACAATTTTGATCCAATTACCGGTCGCGTTCTGCGGCGGCAAAAGCTGGAATACATCACCGGTGCCTGAGAGTATGCCAACCACACGGCCAGGGTATTGAACCGCGCCTTTGTAAAAGTCGGAGCGCACCGTGGCCGGCTGTCCGATCCGAACCGATCCGAGCTGAGTTTCCTTGAAGTTAGCCTCTACCCACATTTGATCCTCAGGTATAATTGCTAAAAGAGCTGTCCCGGGCGCGACTTGTTGGCCAACCTGAACCGTCCGCTGAGCAACGTAACCCGTGACCGGCGCCACCACGGTGGTTCGTTCCAGGTCGATATAGGCCCGCCGGAGATTGGATATCGCGAGAGCGACATTTGGCTGGTGTCGAAGATCGGCAAAATCAGTCTGAGTCTCGAGACCTTTCAGCGTATCCGTTGCTTGACGCAGAGCGTCCTTCGCTGTCTCCCAGGTTGTCTTGGAATGCTCAAACTGCTGAACCGCGATGGTGTTGCGATTAACCAGATCTTTATAGCGATTGTAGTCCTGCGTCGCCAAATCAAGATCGTGGGTCCGTTGAGCGATGGCGGCTTTCTGTTCAATTTCCTGTTGATAAAGCTGCCGGACTTGCCGGACGGCCTGTCCGAGTTGGGCTTTTGCCTGGGCAAGCGCGACCTGAGCGTCGTTTTGGTCCAACCGAACCAAGACCTGTCCACGTTGCACCAGTTGGGTATCGTCTGCTTCCACTGAGGCAACGATCCCGCTAATCTGCGGCGTAATCGCGACTTGGTTGCCGTGGACGTAAGCGTCATCGGTTCCAACGTTGAATCGAGCAATGAAGACCCAATAACCCAGATAAATCAGGCCGGCACTAACAAACAGAACGACCAATCCGCCGATAATCCAAAAACGCCGTCCGCGCTTGGTCTTCGGCTTTTTCTGATCATCGGTGGATCCGTGGTCCTTTTGATCATTCTTGTCAGCCATAGCAACAGATCCTGTTCGTCTGTCAAAGGCGAGACGGCTTGGCCACGGTCAACCGGGTGCGTGTGCCGAGGTCTGGAGGGGAGCCGCTTTGGATCGCACCGAAAAAACCTCGCTATTTTTCGACCGAAGCGCCTGTGGCCACACGTGGTGTTAAACAGGCGGCTCCCGCAAACGGCTCAACGCGTAGTTTGCCTCTTGAGCGTGAAATAGATCTCGACCAACCGGTGGCCAAACATCGCCATGGGTAGTTTTCGGGAGCCGCCTGTTTAACACCTTGTTTTGGCCTTCCTCGCTCTGGGAAGAATATGCGAGTTCGTCGGGTACGTACTAAAGCGGCTCCCCTCCAGCTGGCGCTGACCGAAACCGTGACTACTCCGCCCTACCAATCGCCTCTCACTTCGCCCGTCGGCTGTGGCGGCTGGTTCGGTTCAGGCGTATTCGGTGGTATCGGTTCGGGAGGAACCGGAACCGGCGTCGGCCGAGTGGGAATGGGTCCCGGGATTGGCTCTGTCGGCACCGGCAAAGGCGGTTGTTCCGGTGGTACCGGAATCTCTGGCGGAACGTTGGGTGTTTGTAACTGTATCATTATTCTCGTGCTTCCGGCTTCGCCAGTGTGGAAAGAAAAAGCAGTTATAGGCTGCGGCTTCGTCGGACAAGCTGCGCTCGAACGTGTGTGGGTATGGACGGCCAGCTCATTTTCTCAAAGACGTTCATTGGTAATTCAAGGCGTTTGGTGAGGGACAGCGCTGTCATTCGAGCACGAGCCCGAGCACGATTGTTGGGACTACCCCAAAGCCTCGATACTGAACATGCCGTATGAATTGATGAACTTGGCGCCATGCTGTTTAAGCAGATCGGCGATCTCGCGGCGTTTACTTCCGAGGGTGGCAACAACCGCAATGACGGATTCGTCGCGTCGCAGGGCCTCCGCGTAATCCTTCAGGTTACCGTCATCCAAATCACCAAATCCTGGCCCGATCTGGGCCAGTTTCGCTAGCCAGCCTTGTTTTCCAGACGCTGCGTCTAGCTTATGAGCGTCGTCAGGGCCGGATAAGACTCCAATGTCGTCCGAAGCAAATCCGCTTCCGTGCAGATCCGCTACAATTCCTTGCAGATCGGCTTCGCGCGGTAAGATGGCAACGACTTGATTAACCGGGTTCTTGAGATCGCCTTGATCTTCATAATCAGTTGCTCCTTTCATAAGTATCTCGGGGTTGAAGGTGAGAAAGTGCGATTGATAGACCTCCTATAGAAGGATCGTTGTAGGAGAAAAGGATGGTCGTATATCCGGTAGAGCGAAAATCTCAGCGCGCCCATCCGTTGCCTTTCGTTGCGTCCGTCGCGTCTGCGCGAGGCTGTCTGGCTTTTGTAGGCTGGTTCGCCTTACCCCGCAAATTCCTGCAACAGTGTTAAATCCTGCACCAAACGATCAAACTCGACATCTCTGGTCTTCGGATCAGGCGCTCGCAAAACAGACGAAGGATGAGCGGTGATCAAACAGGTCCTACCAACGGATTCGACGTGAGTGAGTTTACCACGAACGTCGGCGATACGGACCGGTACCCCAAATAGGCTGGCGGCGGCAGTAGCACCAAGCCCAACCACGATCTCCGGCTGAATCAATTCTAGCTCTGCGTGAAGCCAGGGACAGCAGGCTTGAATTTCTCGAGAGGTGGGTTTCTTGTGCAGTCTGCGTTGCCCTAAAGGTTCCCACTTAAAGTGTTTGACCGCATTGGTGACATAACACAGGTCACGATTGATTTGCGCCTGATTCAGCGCGCGGTCTAACAATTTTCCTGCTGGTCCGACGAACGGTAGACCTTTCCGATCTTCAACGTCACCGGGTTGTTCACCAACAAACACAACACGGGCATGATTAGCTCCCGCTCCAAAAACGGTTTGCGTCGCTCGTTCCCACAGTGGACAACGCCTGCAGGTCGCCGCCGAAATTTCCGCCTCTCTCAGATTCGCAAAGTGGGGCAACTCATCCGACGGGTTCAGATAACGGCTTTTCTCCTCTCTCGCGATTCGCATGATTTCAGGGGAATCGCAGCCGGAACCGCTTAAGGTTCTATGTTTAGGCTCTCCGTTCGAAGTTCAATGTTCAAAGTCGTCCCGAGATCAGGCCGCGTCATGTAAACCTTGAACTTAGAACTTATAACTTTGAACCTAGAACCGATCGCGAGTTGACGAGCGATCTAGCGGTGGGTGGCGCATTGATCAAAAGAGCAGGGGTCTTCCCTGTCTTTGCGGCAACGCTCTTCCTTTGTAGCGACAGCCTTCCGATGCGCGTCAGGCTTGCTTAGGCCAGGCATTCTTTGAGCAAGCCTAACCGCGCCGAAGGTTTACGACCAACCAGGTAGTACTTTTATGAGCAGCGCGACAGTTAGCGATTTCTTGATTCAACGGATAAAAGAATGGGGTATCCGGCGCATCTACGGTTTTCCCGGCGACGGTATTAACGGCATCATCGGCGCAATCGACCGAGCCGATGGAGAAATAGAATACATCCAGGTCCGCCATGAGGAGATGGCCGCTTTCATGGCTTGCGCCCATGCGAAATTCACTGGCGAAGTTGGAATTTGTCTAGCGACCTCGGGTCCCGGCGCAATCCACCTTCTCAATGGGTTATACGACGCAAAGATGGACCATCAGCCGGTGGTGGCCATTGTGGGACAACAGGCTCGAGCTGCTATGGGTGGCCATTATCAACAGGAGGTCGATTTGATCTCTCTGTTCAAGGATGTCGCCCAGGAATATGTGCACATGGCATCGTCTCCGGTGCAGGTGCGCCACTTAATCGATCGCGCCATCCGCATCGCCAAGGCGGAGCGAACGGTCACCTGCATCATACTACCTAACGATGTCCAGGAGATGCCGGCCGTGGTCGATCCTCCCCGCGCGCACGGAACGATCCATTCGGGAATCGGATTCGGATCACCCAGAGTGATTCCCAGTGAAAGCGAGTTGCATCGCGCCGCCGATGTCCTGAACGCTGGAAAGAAAATTGCGATGCTGGTGGGCGCGGGCGCACTCAAGGCGACAGACGAAGTCATTCAAGTGGCTGACATCCTTGGCGCCGGAGTTTCTAAAGCGTTACTAGGCAAGGCGGCTATTCCCGATGAGTTACCTTTCTGTTGCGGACCAATCGGACTCTTAGGAAGTAAACCGAGCTGGACCATGATGGAGGAGTGCGACACCCTCCTCATGGTCGGCTCCAGTTTTCCTTATTCGGAGTTTTTGCCGAAAGAAGGTCAGGCCAGAGGGGTCCAAATCGATATTGATCCGAAGTTCCTCAGTCTGCGTTATCCAATGGAGGTCAATCTGGTAGGTGACAGCGCGGAAACATTGCGCGCACTTATTCCCCTGCTCGAGAAAAAAACAGACCAGAGTTGGCGTAAGAAGCTGGAGAAAGAAATCGCGGATTGGTGGAAAGTACTGGAGGCGCGGGCCATGACCGACGCTAACCCGATTAACCCGCAACGGGTTTTCTGGGAATTATCCTCGCGTCTACCGGATAATTGTATCCTGACTGCAGACTCGGGTTCCGTCGCGAACTGGTACGCTCGCGATCTGAAAGTCCGGCGTGGGATGATGGCGTCATTATCCGGCACGTTAGCCACGATGGGGCCGGGCGTCCCTTACGCCATTGCCGCTAAGTTCGCCTTTCCCAACCGGGCTGTCATTGCTTTGGTTGGCGATGGCGCCATGCTGATGAACGGTAACAATGAGTTAGTTACCGTGTCAGAGCATTGGCATGAATGGAGTGATCCCCGCTTTATCATACTAGTATTGGCAAATCGAGACCTGAACCAGGTCACTTGGGAACAGCGAGTCTTAGCCGGCGATCCCAAATTCGAAACCTCGCAGAACGTGCCCGATTTCCAGTTTGCACGTTATGCGGACTTGCTAGGGTTAAACGGAATCAGGGTTGATACTCCTGACGATGTCGGACCCGCCTGGGATAGGGCACTGGCATCCGACCGGCCAGTGGTTTATGAGGTATTGACCGATCCGGAAGTTCCCACCCTTCCTCCGCATATCACGTTCAAAATGGCGAAGAACTTTATGAGCTCGATGTTCTCGGATCCAAATACCGCCGACATGGTCAGAGGAACGTTTAAGGACGCGATTCAAGGAGTCCTACCGCATAAGAATTAAATCGGGAATGGGCCACACAGACAACCGCGAATGTACGCGAATAGACAGCCGCAACGCACGCGAATGCGGAAGCCTAATTGCAGATGAATCCTTCTTCGCTAAACCAGGAGACAAAGTATTAGCAGGGCGAAAGCTTCGGAGGACAAGCTGCAGATTGACGCAGATTGCAAACGAGTAAGCTCGGGAGGAGCGACATCGTTATAGCCGCGCAATTGCCAATTGGCACAGCTCCGTAGGAGCGGCATCTGGTCGGCGGTGACGGCGGAGCTGTGGCCTCTACAAATGGACAATGTAAACCACCGCTAATCCCCTTCTCTATGTCGCTCCTACGGAGCTGGCCAGGATAGGCGCGTGGCTACCTATAAATATTGCGCTCCTACGGAGCTGGCTGATCCGCGGGATCACAAAGCACCACCCCACCATCCCCCGTCCAACACTCCAACACTCCATCACTCCATCACTCCTGAAGTCCATCACTCCTGAACTCCTGAACTCCTAAACCCGTGCCCACAATCGACCACTTACAGGTATCCGCTTATACCGTTCCGACTGATCTACCGGAAGGAGATGGAACGCTGGACTGGAACAGAACTACCCTAGTTCTAGTTCAGGCAACCGGAGGATCCAAGACTGGGATCGGGTATACCTATGCTGATTTGGCCACAGCACGCTTAGTCGAAGATAAACTCAGCCCGTTGATTACAGGCCGGGATGTTGGGGAGATTCCGAGGCTATGGAAACAGATGTCGGTCCATACGCGAAACCTGGGCCATTCCGGAATCGTGGCGATGGCAATCTCAGCTGTTGACACTGCCCTGTGGGATCTCAAAGCCAGATTAATGAACGTTCCGCTTTGCGAACTTTTAGGAATGGCTCGTGATTATATCCCAATTTACGGAAGCGGTGGGTTCACCTCCTATTCTATCGATCAGTTACAAGAACAGCTTGGGAATTGGGCGGAAGCGGGAATGCAATGGGTCAAAATGAAAGTCGGCAGCGAACCAGAGACGGATTTTGCCCGGGCAGACGCTGCTCGGAAAGCAATTGGTTCCAAAACCGGACTGTTGGTGGACGCTAATGGAGCCTACAGCCGGAAACAAGCGCTAGCCTTTGCTCAACGCTTTACTGAGCTTGATGTTACCTGGTTCGAGGAGCCCGTGTCCTCCGACGACCTGGAAGGCCTAAGGTTGATTCGGGATCGCGCCCCCGCCGGAATGGAAATCGCCGCAGGCGAATACGGCTACGATAGTTGCTACTTCCGCCGTTTAATCGAGGCAGGCGCAGTCGACGTTTTGCAAGCCGACGTCACGCGTTGTGGTGGAATTACCGGGTTCCTGGCCGCAGGAATTCTGGCCGAAGCCAGCGGGCTCTCGCTTTCCTCACATTGTGCACCTTTACTTCACCTACATCCCGCTTGCTCCACCCCCGCATTCAGACATGCAGAATATTTTCATGATCACGTCCGAATCGAAAGCCTGTTCTTTGAAAACGTCCCCACCCCGACGAAGGGGTTTCTGAGACCCGACCTTACCCAGCCGGGCATCGGCGTGGTCTTTAAGGAGAAGGACGTCAGCAAATATCAACAGTCTTTCTAATAAAAGCGTTAACGACAGGATCCGTCGCCCAGCTATCTGTCGGTCGCCCTTTCAGGGCGATCGCATCATCTACACCTAACCAGGGCTAAAGCCCTGGGCTATTCTATGGGACCACTTGGTGGTCAAACGGCAGAAACGGTAACCGGATACAGAAGATTAAATATCCGCAGATTACGCAGATTGGCCCAGATTCGAACAAATAAGCTCCGTCGGGGCGACATCTTTATAGCCGCGCCATGGTCAATTGGCACCGCTCCGTAGGAGCGACGTCTAATCGGCAGCACTGTGACCTCTATGTATGAAGAATGTAAACCACCGCTAGTTCCCCTTGCCTATGTCGCTCCTACGGAGCTGGCCAGGAAATGTGCCGGCTACCTATAAATATTGCGCTCCTACGGAGCTGGCCGATCTGCGGATTACAAAACATCCTTCCATCCTTTCAACACTCCAACACTCCATCACTCCATCCTTTCAACACTCCAACACTCCATCACTCCATCACTCCATCACTCCATCACTCCATCACTCCATCACTCCATCACTCCATCACTCCAACACCCCATCACTCCATCACCCCAACACTCCAACACTCCATCACTCCATCACTCCTGTTAGAAACGATCTATTTAGGTTACGGATCACGTTCAACCCCACACCGAAATCTGCGTAATCTGTGTAATCTGCGGATCCTAAATTCTGTTCTTCGCGCAGCGACTACGGTTTGTGGCGGCGAGCGAGTTCGGAGCCCGCTTCTACCCAGCGTTTAAGCTCGTCTGCGGTCATCGCAGATCGACCTATTAGCCGAGCATCCAGGTGGTCGCGCAGGTCCGATTCATATTGAATTCGAGACAACAATGTCCCGTTACAGACGGGATCAACCGGGGCAGGTTCAGTCTGCTCCCTCATCCCTCTTGTAGCGAACTCTTTCATCAACTTTGAAGGTATCAGATGACGTTTCGACGGAAAAATGAAACCGAACAAGATCAAATGGCTCCACAATACCCTCCAATCAGTGTCGAATCGTTTGACCAGCCGGTTCCAGTCCAGGTTAGGCGCGCACGCGCTCAGCATATGCGCAACGTCAGCTCCGTCGAACCGTTCTCGCTCCATAATATAAGCCTTCTGCCAGATCAGCTCTTCTGGCGGAACGATCTTAACTTCCAGACCAAAGATGGTGGCTTCGCGAGCGTACTCGAACCAGACGTCATCCACAGGTCCTAGTCCATTCCCTGAGCGAAAAATGATATCGATATAGACTTGCCCGGACTGAATTTTCGCCAGCCAGTGAGTAAAGGTATAGTCAGCAGCGTAACCAGCCTGTCTCCACATGGCCAGCGCGGGCCCGACATCTTTTGGGCGTAGAAAGAGATCAAAATCTTTAGTGTCGCGGTTAATCCGGGTATATTCAGCGAGCGCGTAGGCGCCCCCCACCAGAAAGTCGATTTTATTATCGCGAAGCAGCTGCATGGCAGCCCGGCAAACCTCGCCTCGACGTTGCAATTTCATTCTATAAAGTGCGCACTGCAAAGCGCAGGTGCGCCTATAGAATCGAAATATTTTTGAAAAGGAGGTCGTTAAATGGCCGAAAAAAATGAAACGCGCGTCGCCGCCGTGGCAGACATCCACTACGGCAAAACTGCAAAAGGGAAACTTCGCGATCTGTTTGTGGACGCCACGTCAACAGCCGACGTGCTCGTAATCGCTGGTGATTTGACCGAATACGGGTCCCCCGAAGAAGCCACGGTTCTAGCGGAGGATTTGCGCACCCACGTGCGCATCCCGGTGATTGCGGTACTAGGCAATCATGACTTTGAATCCGGAAAATCTGCTGAAGTCCAAAGCGCGCTGGAAAGCGTCGGTGTCACCTTCCTCGATGGCAGCGGAATTGAAGTCAATGGCGTCGGCTTTGCGGGAGTATGCGGGTTTGGTGGCGGGTTTGACCGTCAGATGCTAAGCGCATGGGGTGAGCCTCTGATCAAAGCTTTCGTGCAAGAAGGCGTCGACCATTCGCTGAGATTAGGAAAAGCACTCACCAATCTGACGACGGAAAAAAGGGTCGTTGTTCTGCACTATTCGCCAGTCCGCAGCACCGTTAAAGGGGAGAACCCGGAGATCTACCCTTTCCTGGGCTCGAGCCATTTGGAATCCGTCATCGACAATTTTGGAGCGTCGGTGGTGTTCCACGGTCACGCCCACAGCGGCGAAGCTGAAGGTAAAACCACCAAAGACATACCCGTGTTTAATGTTGCTCTTCCGGTGCTCATGCGGACCAGCAAGAAGCCGTTTTTGCTGTATAAGGTATAATAGCAATATGTTCCCAGTTCGTCGCAGCTCCTTCTCATTTCCCGCCGACCCGACAAATGGTTACAATTTTGTGAAACGCGAGAACGGAGAATGAACAGTCTTCCCTGAACAAAGACTAACCGCGCCGAAGGGGTTGCTTGCTCGGAGACACTCGCACGGTCCTTTCTAGAAGACCTCTCGGGAAGATGGACACGTCCGGCGAATTGACCTTCTGCATCGCGATCTTTTTGCCTCGGTTCCTGGTTTGTAAGCGCAATCGGTTCATGCTACGCGCCTCTCCGTTCCATCAAGGCTTGTTTTGGTGGATGCCATTTTACTCATAGAAAACTCCTGCGTGTTTGCGCGGACGAACTCGTTCATGGCCGGCTGCTTACTCAACGCATTCGGTTTTAAAAGTGCAGCAACACGAGTGAAACTTCATGCCTGTAGAACTTCGTCGGCGTATTGAGTTACCTAAACGTGTTCGACAGAGCGATGGTCAAAGGTTTCAGATAATTCAGGTCTATGTACATTCGCGTTGATTGGATTGCTCCCTTAGATCGATCAATCTTACAGACCGAATTTCTGACTGAGCCTACCATTCATTCGGCGACTCGTTGCTATGGGCATACGACTCGCCGAGAGAGCCGTTTGCGATTGCAAAGATTTGCACCAGGAGCTGGCTCTCTGCCTCATCCTGCGATCGGGATTGTAAGCGAAGGTGTCACCCATTTATTAACCCGCGGCAGATCCATCGTAACTCGTGGCGACGAACGGTTCTTGTCGGGACGCGGGGGAGCTCATCCATGGCATACAGGCATTTTGTCAGTAGTCGGGGAAATCGACCGGCGCGCGGGCGCTTTTTGGGGGCACGCTCACCGGTCTGAACCGCTCAGGAGCGAGCTGAAATAAGGAATCAAGCAAAATGGCGCCTGAAGAATTTCAACCTGAAGAAGAAGACGAATCAAGCGGAGCGACTAGTGACCCCTTAGCCGAACCACCAGGCAGTCGGGGTCGAAAAGCGCCGAATCCCTATGAGGGAACGGAAGCAGACGATGAACCTGGCCCGTCGTTAATCGACCAACTTGAAGATCATACCCCAGCTGCTGATGAACAGCTGGACGGCGGAGAAGAAAACTGACGGACCTCGCCTTAGGCTCGGTACGTATAGCAGATAGCCGGATAGCCAAGAAAAACCTGTGACGGAAGGCGCAGACGCGACACCCACTGGAGGGGAGCCGCTTTAGATTGCTACCCGCGTCCTCGTATTATCCCTTTCAAGGTGTGTGCAACCTAAGGGTGTGAGAACAGGCGGCTCCCGCGAATTACCCAGCGTTTGTTTTTTGCCGGCGCGGTTTGCTTTTTCCCGGCGCGGTCTGTGCATACGTATTATCAGTGACGAATATCTACGTTGCAGAGCTGCCGCGCGCTGGGGCCGTTCTCGGGAGCCGCCTGCTGTGCAAACTTTCCGGTGGCACAAGCGCCTAGTTCAAACGTAGCAAGCTCGCGGGCAACGGTCTAAAGCGGCTCCCCTCCAGATTCCCCTACCCGCCTAAGACGATTCTTTTCCCTGCGTTCGGTCATATAACAAATTCCGCAGGATATCAGCCTCTCTTTCTAATCGGCGAACCTGATCGACTAACTCCTTGGAAGCGAGCTGATGAATCTTTTCTGCTTTCCTGATAATCTGATTCCCGACTCGGGCGTTTTCTTCCAGCAGTTGAAGGGCGGTATACAAGTTCCGTTCACTCGCCTCCCAGCAAGCCTGAAAGAGGCTATTAACCGAATAAGCGTGTCCGACGCGACAGCGATAGCGGTCCACAGACCCATTGGGCAGCTGCCAGAGCGGTCCTCCACATCCAGGACAGGTATACGCGGATATTCTGCCGATTTGTTCGAGCTTTGCCGAGTGGTCGTCCGAATCGATCTCAATCTGATTTTCAAGTTCTATTCGATCTTGTTCATCAGGAATTTGTCCAGTCTCGTCGGCCCGGGTTCTCGCCAATTTTTGTATGATTTCTGACATTTTCTCCGGCGGGGCGACATAGTCGATCGGCATGGCGTTGAGGGCATTGTGGATGAGCTCCGGAAAAGCTGCGGAGTTAGGGTCTTGAACCATGGTAGCTCCACCACAACAGCGTATGTCCCATAACCCGGCCACGCCATCGTCTAACCCGCCGCTCAGCAGAATCCCGGTAACTCGATTGCGCCGGGCCCATGCAGCAGACCGAAAAAGTGCGTCAATCGCCGGACGCATCCGATTCTCTTTCGGGCCGAAAACGACGCGAATATGATTATCCTCCAACAAAAGATTAAGGTTAGGACGGGCCAGATAGATTTTCCCATAGGAGACCGGGGCTTTATCTTCAACGGTAGCAAATTCAAGTTCGGTATCCTTCTGCAAAAGCGACGGCAGAAGATAGGGGCCGGTCGCAGAAGTGTGAATGACGACGAATAGCGCCGCCGGTATATCTCCGGGAATGGTTGCGATGAGCGACCTAAACGCTTCAATACTGCCGGAAGAGCCGCCGATCACAACAACATCGCGCCCCTCCTGATCCACGCTTGGGCTGGGCAAATTTTTATCCATGGAAAAAGGGAATGTATTGGAGAAAAGGCCGGCTCCAAACCGTTATCCCTCGTCTTGTTCGCAGGTCGAGCAGTCGGCGGCGGTAAGCGGCGGAGGAAACCGGAAAGCGGCAGACCAGGGAGGGCTATCTGACAACGGTCATGCGGGTCAACCGATTATTCGCGCAACGAGCCCGGCATGCCGTGCCCGGCCGTTCCAACGTCTTAGGTTAACGCACATGGGCGGCTGCAGGATCGCTACGGAGCTCTCGCCAGCTAATGCATCCCATCTCCTCACCTAACCCCCCAACCGTGATCGGAAACGAACAGACCACCACGGTACCTGCACCTGGCTGCGAGTCAATTTTTAGCGTTCCTTTGATAACCGAAGCACGGTATTCCATCGTTCGTAGACCGAGCCCATTAGGCCCTTTACCCACGGAAAAACCAACTCCATCGTCGGTAATCCGCAATATTCCGATATTGCCGTCTAGGTGAAATTCGAGCTTTATCGACTGGGCGTGCCCGTGTCTGGCGGCGTTACTCAATGCTTCTTGAGCAATCCGGTACAAATGCACAGCCTGGGCAGCCGTATGGTCTCCGAGTTTCCGATCGATATCGGCCGTGCAACTTAACCCAAATCGTCGGCCGACGCGTGATACCAGCTCCTCGAGTGCGATTATAAGCCCAGTTTCCTGAATGTGTTGTGAATCTAGTCCGACTGCTAACGCGTGCACGTTTTCCACACTTTTCTGCACCATATCGACCAACGTTCGAATCTGTTTGGCAGCCTCTTCATCACGGCTCATCAAACCCGCCGCGATGGTCTCAGCAAAGAAAGCGATGGCGGTTAGATCTTGGCAATGGCTGTCATGCAAGTCGCGACTAAATCGTCGCTGTTCCTCTTCCGAAATTGCGACGACGTCTTTTCGTAGTCGCCGAAGATCGGTGAGATCTTGAATCATTAATAAAATGGAACGTTCATCCCCCGATAGGATCGGCTTTGCAGATACCAGAACATCGAGTGCACTGCCGTCGGGCCGGACAAGTCTGGCCTCGTATTCGACGCTCTCGGTTTGCGAAGCGAGGTTCAGAAATTCGGTCGGAGTATCGATCTGAGTCGTCAACTGGATCGCTGAAAGCGATTTGCCAATAACGCCGTCCGGCGGACGAGCGGCTAAACGACAAAAAATCTCGTTGATTTCTGTGAATCGCCCGGTTTCGACAGATAATACCGCAGTCGCTATCGAGTTATTAGCCAGGATCTGGCTGGATAAATCCTTAGCCCGAACGAGGTTTTCTTCCATCTCTCGTTCTTTGGACCCATCTCTGGCCACTATTAACGTGGCAAAGATACCTCCGAAATCGACGGATTTCAGGACCACGTTGACCACAATTTCCTGGCTATCTAGCCGGACCAGTTTTTCTTCGGCGCCGGTTGTTTCCGCTTTCCCTTCGGGTAAACGCGCCATGCGTCTTTTAAATGATCCATAGCTATCCGGATGCATGATTTCCATGATCTCATGCCCCTCGATTTCATCCGCGTTTCTCGCACCCAAGAGTTTCAGAGCGGCAGGGTTCGCACTGATAATTCTACCCCCTAACCCGAGGAAGGCCGCATCGGGAAATAGATCGAACCATCCTTGATAATGATATTGATGGCTGCGCAAGCCGTCCGTCAGCGGTTCTTTAGATGAGGTTTGGACGATGGCCGTGCGACAGAAAGTCAGGCCGGTCAACGGATCTAGGCCGGAGGTGCTTTGAAGCTCGACTGGCCGAACGGCTCGAGTCGTACCCGATAGCGTGAGTTTGGTAGCGACCTTTTGTGACCTGCTGGTGGCTTGAGACACATGGTCCAGAAAAAGACGGCAATCGGTCTTATCAACGAAGGCGATAAAAGGAATACCGATCAGTTGCGACGTTTCTCCCTTCAGGAGAATCGCCGCCGCTACATTACACCGGCGAATACATCCGTTCCGGTCCAACACGACCTGAGCCACTGGCGAGAGCCTGTAATCCTGCGCCAATACCGCTTCTGGCTGATTCCGTTCCGATATTACTTCTGGCCGTGAGTTTTTTAAACCAATCTTGACGGCCTGGTACATAAATCTCTTTCCGAACGACTCTACCCTTAGTGGTCACTCTTTATTCTAGGGGCATTTCTTCAATCGAAATGATGGTCAGCGCGTTTTCGGGATTTCTTGCTTCCACCTGCCGCAAGTTCAACTTGATCTTCTTCCGGCCCAACCTGGGAAATTGGTGTTCGAACTCAAAATCAGTCACGCGCGACTGGTGCGGAAGCCTCTCCTCTAGTAGTGCACGAAATTCGGGAAAATTCCACTGGCCATGTCCAATATCGACGATGGAGAATCCTTCCGTGTCTTTGGGGAGCAACCGAAAGGTGTCATAAAAATGGGCGGTTGCCGTTTGCACCTTCAAGTTCCCATCGAGGACCACAATCGAGCTGCGCGCGGTTCCGATAAAAGCATCCGCATAGCTCGCCGTCAGCTTGCTCCGTTCCGCCTCTAGCTTGGCCTCGTTAATGTCGAACAAGATCATGACCGCACCGGTGATTTTATTGTCGGCAGTCTCATAGGGTCGGATCTGAATGTTGTACCAATGCCCCTTGCGATCCTGGACTTCCACTTCACGCGCCGATAGCGTATCCATGACCTCCGAGATGAGTGCCTCCAGCTGAGGGACCTCTACATCCGCCCGAAGATCGGTAATCGATCGACCCACGTCCGCGGGGATCAGCTTCAAGGTCCTCTGCGCCACTGGAGTAAAACGCCTGATACGCAATCCCCGATCCACCATCACGATCGGAATATTGACGCTCTTCAGCAGGTTCGTAAGGTCGTTATTGACTTCAGTCAGCTCTATATTACCGCTCTTCAACTCTTCATTGAGGGTAATCAGCTCTTCATTGGTCGATTGAAGTTCTTCTTTGGCGGTTTCCAACTCCTCGTTGGTGCTCTGCAACTCTTCATTGCTAGACTGGATTTCTTCGTTGGCTGAACGCAGCTCTTCGTTAGTCGATTCCTGCTCTTCCACCAGAGTCTGCAGATGTTCTCTCGTTGTGGCGAGTTCCTGCTCAAGCTGTGACACGCGAGCATCTTGCAAATTTTGCCGCCTTTTTTTCGACTTAAGGCTGGCTGTATCGGAGACCGTCAGCTTGCTGTCCTCCAAAAGTAACATGAAACAGCGCTCCCGGACGGCAGAACCGCTCATCGGAACCACTTCCAGATTCAGAAAACTGGCTGTCCCACTCCCCTGGAACAGAATGCCTTCCTTACGAACCGGCCCATTCGTTTTCTTGGCATCGTTGATCGTGGAACGCATCGGCATCTCGAGGCTCGATTTCAACATCCGGAATAGGTCGAGTGTGGCATCTCCGGGTTCGGGATCGATGAAAGGAGCAACGTTTCCGCGGAACTGAATGATTTTCATCGCGTTATCCACCACGATGGTGGGCGGACAATACCTGTCCATCAATGTCCGATCCACCGCCCGGCGGATATCGGGCTGCATCAAAGCGTTTTGCACCGCAAACTCCCTCAAGGTCTGCTCTTTCGGACCCGGAATCTCAACGTCCATCGCGGATAAAGGCGGACTTTGCACCGATCGTTTAGCGAAGAGCTTGGTCTTGGCATCGACCGGCTCAAAAAGATCGCTGAAATTACCGACCGTTTCCGCGCCGCCTAGCAGGAGAAAGCCGCCCGGTTTCAATGCATAATGAAAGAACGGAATTAGCTTTTTCTGGGCGGTCGTCTCAAAATAGATCAGGACGTTGCGGCAGCTGATTAAGTCCAAGCGCGAGAAGGGCGGATCCCGTAACACATTCTGCCGGGCAAAAACACACAGATCCCGAATCTGTTTGTTTATCTGATAACCCCTTTCGTTCTTTGAAAAGAAACGCCGCAGCCGTTCTTTTTTGATCGAAGCCTCGATATTGGCATCAAAGACCCCTTTTCGCGCTAACTCTAAGACCCGATCACTAACATCCGTCGCAAAAATTTGGATAGAAGGCGATTCCGGCCGATTATCGAAAAATTCGGTTACGATAATGGCCAGCGAATAGGCTTCTTCGCCGGTTGAACATCCCGGTAGCCAAATCCGAATCGGATCATTCTGACCTCGTTTCTCTAAAAGCCGCGGCAAGACCACCGATTGCAGCACATCGAACGTCTCCGGCTCGCGGAAAAAGCCGGTCACATGGATTAGCATTTCGCGGAAAAGAGCATCGATCTCCTCTGGGTTGCGCTTGAGGTACGTGAAATAATCATCCACGTCATCGATCCGATGCACCACCATGCGGCGTTGAATCCGCCGGCGAACGGTCGTCTTGCGATATTGGCTGAAGTCGACCTCGGTTCGCGAACGAAGCAGCGCGAAGATGCTTTTTAGGCCGCTCTCGGCTACGGGGCGTTTCCGGTTTGCTTTTGTCGGCCGATCGGCCGCTAAGCGAGTTAGCTCTGCGGCAATCTTACGAGGCGTAGTTACGATATCCACATATCCGGAGTCGACGGCCGAGACCGGCATTGCCCCATGCTGGGCTGACGGCTCGTCCTGAGCAAAAGTGGTTCCTCCTTGTTCCTTGACGGATTTAAGGCCGGCGGAACCATCGTGTCCCATACCGGAAAGGATAATGGCGACAGCCTTGTTTCCTTGTTCTTTAGCCAAAGAATGAAAGAAATAGTCGATCGGCAAATGCCGGCCGGCGCTGTCCGTCCGTTTTTCCAAGATGAGCATCCCATCCGACAAAGTAATATCGACCGCCGGCGGCATGACATAAATGTGGTTCCGCTTCATCCGATGGCGGTCACTAGCTACCTCCACCGTCATGTCCGTGATTCGGGAAAGAATGTCGGTTAACCGGCTAGTCTGGCGCGGTTCAAGATGTTGGATGAAAACAAAAGCCATCCCCGTGTTACTCGGAAGATGTCTTAGAAGTTCAGAAACTGCTTCCAAGCCGCCTGCCGAAGCGCCAATCCCGACTACCCGAGTCGGCGTATCGGGCGCAGACGCAGCCGGCGCCGCCTTGCCATCAAATGTCACGGGACCATTGCTCATCTTCCGCAGAATCTAACCAGCTCGTTTGGCAGAAGAAAGAAAGTTCAATAATCTATAAAAACAAGGCAGTTACGTCAATATCGACGGAAGCGGGAAAGAACGGCCGGCAGGACTTCTGAGGAGGCCACCGCTAAGGCGCGAAGGGGCCGAAGCAAAAACGTAAAGGAGCCAGCAGTCAGAATCCAGGAGCCAGGAGGGTTGCGGCCTGGAAACAGTCGCTTCGAAGAAACGCGCCAAGAGCGGGAAGACGGTCAGGCGTCGATGTGCTGAGGAAATCGAACTGCCGGCTTAGATTAGAGGTAAACAATTCCTATTCAGCTTCGGCTGGGTGGCCTTGCAATCTTTCTGTCCAATCAGTCGGTTTTTCGGAAGGCTCTACGATCCAGCGAAATCCAGGCCGGGTTGCACCGGCGAATGTCTGGATATGAAGAAGGCATCCGGCAGGGTCGGTTCTAAACCTTCTAAAATCGATTCGCATTCGTTGGTGGATGATTTGACCGAATCGCAACAGCTGCGGGAGCGGCTTCGCATTATTGTCGCCGAGCTTAAGGCAACCGTCGGGATGTTGGAGCAGAATCTGGCAGAGGCCCACAGGTCGGTGCGACCGCCACGTAAGGCAAAGAGATCATCTGCCAGGAAACCTCATCAGAGCATAATGGGCGATGAGTTGGAGAATCGCGAGGGTAGCTACGACGAAGAGATCGTTCCCTCAAATCCGGTTCGGACTAGAAAAGGAGCCAGGAGCTAAAATTTAGGAAGTGACACGCGTCCTCGAATCTTTGGTAGGGCGAGGCTCCAGAGCGTAGTCAAGCCGCCGGCGTAATTTCTCCCCACAGTTTGTCTCGTCTGCACGTTAAGCATAATGGCCGAGCCGGGGGTGGGACGCCGCAACCGGACTGATCTCTTTATTACCCTAAAGCTGGATCGATTTCTGCCCCTGGGCGAACACACTTGAATACAAGTGATGGGGCAGAGAGACATCTACCCGATTTGCTACATCACACCCCCGGCTCGGCCAGGCTGCACCAACCGTTAGCCAAGCCATCGGTTAAAGGCTGATCGTACCAGCAGCCTGTCGCATTTTGGAGCCTCGCCCTACCAAAGATTCGAGGACAGTTTGCCCTACGAAGCCTCTCGGAGTCTAAACGACGAGACGAAGTAGGAAGGACGAGATCGACGACGAGTACGATGCTCGCGTCGGCGCACCAGCTCCTAGATTCTAGCTCCTAGCTCCTCGACTGCTTACTGCTTACTGCTTACTGCTTACTGCTTACTGCTCACTGCTCACTGCTCACTGCTCACTCATCACCGTCTCCCCCGGCGCCTCAACGCCTCCTTGCCGCTGAAGCCAGCGAGCAGCCTGAGCACAAACACTGGACCATAATGAACCTGCGGCCCAACCGGCCAAAACATCGCTGGGATAATGGACTCCGAGGTACACCCGGCTAATGCCAACGATGACCGCCAAAACTACCGCCATCGTTAAGAAATAGGTTTTTGCGAGATAACCTGTCACCTGACGGGAAATAATGCTGCCCGATGTTAGGTAGACTAAGGCCGCTCCCATGGAGTGCCCGCTGGGAAAACTAGCCGGATCAAAATGGACAAGATGCGGCACCGCCGTTGGACGCCGCCGGGCGAAGAACCCTTTCAACGACTGGCAAAGAAGCAACCCGCTTCCCACCGAACTGATGAGAAAAGCGGTCGCCCGAAAACGGCGATTCAAGCAGAGAAATCCGACCAGGATTCCGACGGCAATCGTGAGATTGGTACCGGAGCCCAAAGCGGTTACATCTTTCGCGGCTTGCGGCAGCCATTTCGGCCCCTTAGGGACAGAAAGATTTTCGGGCCTGCGCAAAGCTCGGAGCACATAATTATCAACTGCTTCCAGCCGTCCCTTATAAATTTTAGGAACGTTTTTTACCAACAGCCACGCGCAAACTGCACCGAAGAAAAGGTGAAGCAGCGTGGCGGTTTCAATGGTTAAGGCGGGTCGTCGGCCAGGCATGGCGGTCGACAATATTTGCGGGCTTAATTGCTGGCTCGGTTTCCTTCCACGCATTTCGAGGACGAGGACGATATCGGGGTCCTCTCAATGCGTCGAACTTATCGGCATAAACTCTTCCTGGTGGCGAACGATGAACTCAGCTACCGCATCCCTAGCTATTTCAGCAATATACGCGTCCAGATTTTTGGGCACATCGGCAACGTGAATCGCAAACCATTCCTTTAGAATATTTTGTAAGATCGTCATTCTGGTCTCGCCGAGCGCTTCGCTCTGCCGGCTCAACCATAACGCACAGTACGCCGACAAATTTTCCTCAATAAACGCCTCGGCTGAATCGTCCGGAAACTTCTGCGAATTGCCAAAAATGGGCATAATCTTACCTCCTGTTAGAAAGACCGCGAATGAACACGAATAAATGACCGTAGGATTTATTTTTTTAGCCTTCGGATTCATTCGTGTCCACTCGCGGTTAAATCAAGATCGATTGTCGGTAACTCCTCGGTCGTAGGGCATAGAACCTAGCAGCTCTCCAGGGACGAAACCTAACGTATGGGTGTGTGAAGTGAATCCCGGTAATTTATTCGTTGCGTCGTGGCAAAGCAGGGTTTTGTTAAAAAGCGGTCGCATGGGCGGCCCCAATGAGGTGACCAAGATCTCAGCGAAATAGCGGCAAACGCTCGAGCTGATTTAAGCGACAAAGGCAATGCCCGGCAAAAATTCCAAGGAAGCGGTCCAGGAGCTCACCTACGCGCTGGCAGTTACCCGCGCTACTTTAGAAGCGACTGCAGACGGGATTCTGGTCATCGACAGCAGCGGCCGCATGATTAGCTGCAACCACAAGTTCTTGGAACTATGGGCTATCCCAGAAGATTTGATCGTTCTGCGTGACGCTCAAAAAATTCGCGTTTGGATCGCTAACCAGTTGAAGCGGCCTGAAGGGTATTTATCTCGTATCGCTGAAATCGAAGCCTCGGCTCAAAAAAGCGCTGACTTGCTTCAGCTGGCCGACGGCCGGGAGATTGAGCGATATTCCGAACTCATCTCAATCGAAGGCGCAGGCGGAGGAAGGGTTTGGTGTTTCCGAGATGTAACCGTCCGTACTCAGGCTGATTTGGTGTCGCGACAGTTAGCGGCGATCGTGGATAATTCTGACGACGCAATTATTGGCAAAGATCTAAACAGCATCATCACGAGCTGGAATCAAGGCGCCCAAAAGATCTTTGGCTATTCGGCAGAAGAGATGATCGGAACCTCGGTCAAAAGACTGATTCCTGCGGATCGTCAGCAGGAAGAGGACGAGATTCTAGCTTGTCTAAGAAGGGGCGACCGGTACGATCATTTCGAGACTATCCGCGTAGCTAAGGACGGCCGTGAGCTGCACGTTTCGCTAACGATTTCGCCGATTAAAGATGCCTCCGGCAATGTCATTGGGGCGTCAAAGATTGCTCGCGATATTACTTATAAAAAATTAGCGGAGGCCGCTCTAAAGGAAGCGCAAAAGACTACAGAAGCGGCCAACGCAGAGAAAGCGCGGCTGCTGGAAAGCGAGCGGTTAGCCCGAGTCGAAGCCGAACGAGCGAGCCGCATGAAAGACGAGTTTCTGGCAACTCTGAGCCATGAGCTCCGAACGCCGCTGAACGCGGTGTTAGGATGGTCGTCTCTTCTCCGCGGGGCAGAACAGTCGGATCCGCAAATGGCCCAAGGACTTGAGGCGATCGACCGCAATGCCCGAATTCAAGCTCAAATCATCGATGATCTACTGGATATGAGCCGCATTATTTCCGGTAAAGTGCGGCTTGAAGTTCAATCTCTCGATTTAGCGGCGGTTCTGCTCCAAGCGGTTGAAACCATCCGCTCAGGGGCTTTAGCAAAGCAGATTCGCCTCCAGACCGTAATCGATCCCCTGAATGCGACCATCTTGGGTGATCCCAACCGCCTGCAACAGGTTTTTTGGAATCTCCTGAATAATGCCATCAAATTTACACCGAAGGGCGGACGCATTCAGGTTTTATTACAGCGGATAAATTCGCATGTGGATGTGAGCGTCGTCGATACGGGCGAAGGAATTTCCCCTGATTTCCTACCCTACATTTTCAACCGATTCCAGCAGGCTGATCCGTCCACGACTCGACAGCATGGCGGCCTCGGTTTGGGTCTGGCCATTGTCAAAAATCTGGTCGAATTACATGGTGGAATGGTCCGAGCTAAGAGTGGCGGAATCGGAAAAGGAGCGAGTTTCATCGTGACTCTGCCCTTAACGGTGTTTCATCCGCCACCGGATGAGGGAGAGCGCGAACATCCCAAATCCAGGGTGGGCGAACTGTCGATTCCGGCCGCTGTCTCGCTGGAAGGCGTACGCGTATTGGCAATAGACGATGATGCAGACGCTCGCAGCCTGCTTAAATTGATGTTGGAAGCGGCAGGGGCGACCGCATACCTGGCCGCATCAGCGCGAGAAGGACTGGAGCAACTGCTCCTACAATCCGTTGACGTCGTAATCTGCGATATCGGAATGCCCGACGTAGACGGATATTCGTTCATCCGCAACGTCCGCAGACTGGGGGACCGTGAAAAAAGTGAGGTGGCCGCCGTCGCTTTGACGGCTTACGCGCGTTTGCAAGACCGTATGGAAGCAATGCGAGCCGGTTTCCAGAATCATCTGCCGAAGCCGGTCGAACCCTCGGAGTTGTTAGCCGTCGTGCATAGTTTGGCTAGTCCGCGGTCGAAGGTTAGAAGTGAGAGGCGATAAGTGACAGGTGATTGCTCGCTTCGCCAAGCGAGATCGGAGGGTAAACGCCTGGAGGGGAGCCGCTCTAAACCGTTGCTAGACACAGGGCGAGTTTCTCCCTATTGCACAAAACGGCCAAACCGTCAGGCAACAGGCGGCTCCCGGAAGCCACCCAGCGCGCGCCATCATCCTTTGGTAGAAAAAACGTTACAAGGCACCGAAGCACATGGCACACGCGGACACGTTCCCGAGAGCCGCCTGTTACAAATCGTTCAGGTACATACCACAATTTTTCGGGCGAATACGCGGTTTGATATAAGAGCGATCAAAAGCGGCTCCCCTCCAGGCGCTTAACCTCCGATCTCGCTTGGCGACAGGTACCAATCACCAATCACCTTACCTCTAAATCCACCCGCGATACGGCCAACATTCTCCCCGGGGCGATCAAGAATGGAAGTAGATTTATGAAAAAAGCTTTATTACTCGCATTCCCGTTCCTGCTCGCGGTCGTTAGCGCCGCTTACGCTCAAGGGCTATCCACGGCAGACAAAACCTTCGTTACCAAAGCCGCCAAAGGTAATTTCGCCGAAGCCGAGCTCGGGAAGTTGGCCTCTCAGAAGTCTCACAACGCCGACGTTAAAGCGTTTGGAGAACAAATGGCAACTGATCATTCGAAAGCAAATGATAGTCTTAAACCGATTGCTGATTCAGCCGGGATCCAAATGCCAACCAAGCTGACCGGAGAACCTAAGGCTCTGTATGATAAGCTGTCCAACCTGTCCGGAGCTGCATTCGACAAGACCTATATTCATGCCATGGTGCAAGGACACGAAGAGACTGCCAAACTTTACGAGACGGAATCAGGAAAGGTGAAAGATTCCCAATTAAAGTCTTATGTGGACCAGACGCTACCCGTGGTCCAGCAGCATCTCAGTCATATCCAGTCGCTACAGCAACAATCTGGTAAGAGCGCGGCACAAGGTAGTTCTGAGAAGTGATCTCCCAGACGATGTGGTCTCTCTTGGCAGGTATCGACCTCGATTGAAGAGCCTCGCCTGTTAGCACAGGCCAGCGGAAACACCGAATAAGCGACGTCGCGATGGTGGGGCGAAAAACTCGGCGCCGAATTTTTCGCCCTACCCTCGCGGCGTCGCCCATTCGCCTCGCCATCCTAATCCGGAACGACTCCCCTGAATTCGATCAGCTCGCAGTGGTGCTGCAACCAATGCCGGATGGTCAAAGGAATTAGAGGCCAAGCTTTTGAGATTCCAGATTCTGTCTGGAGCCATTCGGCTTTCGCGGGGTCGTCAGACTGCCAACCTTCCGGTGCAAAATCGATCACTGACCCGTCTCGGTGTTTCCATTTAAAAGCGAAATACATTTCTCCCTGCCCAGTTCTTTCAGTGCTGGATAAGCAGGATTGGGGCCACACTATCCGCCGCCGGATCATAAACGCACGGCTGGCAATTCTCCGCTAGTCAAACTTTTATAACTGGAGGAATCGTCGGCCCGGCGTTGCCAAGGTCGTTCATCGTCGTTAACCAATCGCGTTTTTGACATCCACCGATTTCCAGCCCCGCTCAGAAAACTCGACCACTTGTCGGGCATTTGCGGTCAGCAGTGATCTACAACTGCTTACTGCTCACTGCTCACTGCTCACTGCTCACT
>JAFAZK010000299.1 GCA_019239825.1 Verrucomicrobiota bacterium
GGGGCGAGGCTCCCGAACTGCCCAAAAACTTGCTCAAAGTAGCGACGGGCCAAGAGGAGCTGGCGCGATGCTAGGCCAGGAAGCGCGCCGAGCCGTCGTTTGAAGTACCGCGGTTCGCCTTTAGTCGCAATCGTCCTTGAGACCTGTCGCTTGATTGAATGAGGGTCGACGGGTGATCATGTCGTGAGTCAGCTGACATATCATCAAGGGTCGGCGCCGAAAACGAGACCGAGGACGGCTGCGGCTAAAAGCACTCGGATAAAGCGTTTGCCCTAACCGCCAGATTCAACTATAGATTTACCGTAACAACGGGAGATCCGGGGTGATGGCTTGTGAGCCCGGAGTCTAGTGGGCGAGGTCGCTTTGTTTGTGGGATTCCCTCCTAGAACGGCGATCCCCTTAACCGGGATAGCTCGGCTAGATGCTCACACTGTAATTGCGACGGCTGATCTCGTCAGTTGAGGTGAAGGCCTTGGGTTAGAGGGTTATTTCGGCCCAAACTGTTCTTTCTCAGTGTGCGTAATGCATGCCCTTCACCCGTGAACTTCATACTCGTGACCCAATGAAATCCCAATCAATGCATTACTCAGGACGACGCTCTCGTAGGGGACGCCGCAAACGCTCTAGTCGGGAAGGAGCCCCAACAACAACGATTCCGAAGCCAAAGCCGACGTTTTGGCAGCGAGTTATCGCTTTTTTTAAGGGCCCCCAAGAAGCGGCCCCTCCAAAACCCGCCGAGAGACAGGGTCAGAATGGCGCTACGAAAGAAAAAGTAAGTCGTAAGCCTGAACTGGTCGAGGTTACCTCTCCCAAGCTTTATGTAGGTAACCTCTCGTTCGACGCCACCGAAAGCGACTTGTTCGATCTCTTTAACGGGGTCGGCCAAGTGCGTAACGCTGAAGTGGTCTGCCACAAGTACACCCAACGCTCGAAAGGATTTGCGTTTGTCCAAATGACGACGCTCGAGGAAGCAAGACGAGCAGTTAAAGAACTCCATGATAAAGAGTTCCTTGGACGTAAACTTGTGGTTAGCGGTGCTAAGACACCAGACATCGAACGCGCTGCTTAACGTTCCTCCAACAGAGCTTGAAACCCGCTTTTGTTCCTACAGAAGCGGGTTTCTTTTTTGTATCCTCTCGATGAGCAAAATGGCCTTCGTTGCGATCAAAATAGGCCGCCGACAAGGCTTGAGGAGCCTGCGCCTCTGGATCGATACGTACAGATGCCGCGGCCGCGGGACGAAAGCCATGCTATTCATGGGACGGGACAGCAGATGAGCGTTCTTCGTTTTTTCATCCTGGCCGGACCCACCGCGGTCGGGAAGAGCGATTTTGCGGTGGAGATAGCCGAATGCATGCGGACTGAAATCGTGGGGGCTGACGCTTTCCAGGTTTACCAGGGATTTGAAATTCTATCGGGAAAACCATCACTGGCTTTGCAAGCAAGGGTCAAACACCATCTCATTGGCGCCTTGCCGGTAACCGAGAATTGCGATGCAGCCCGGTTTACAGCGCTGGCCGAGAAAGAGATCGACGATCTCAACCAGAGGGGTTTGGTTCCCTTAGTGGTTGGAGGCTCAGGTTTTTATATTGATGCCCTATTGAATCCCCTTCCCGATCTACCTCCCAGTGATCAACCACTCAGAGATCAGCTAGCTCAAGAACCTTTGGATTCTCTGCTGGCCGAACTGAAGCGCTGTGATCCGTTAGCTTTCGCTCAGATAGATCGGCAGAATCGCCGCCGGATCGAACGTGCGATAGAGGTAATTCGGCTGACAGGTAAGCCGTTTTCTACCTATCGGCGGCCGCGAACCAGTGAGAGCCAGGACTCCGGATTGGTGCTAAGCCGGCCCAGGCCAGACCTTCACCACCGAATCGATCAGCGCGTCCGTTGGATGCTGGAAAATGGAGCGATAGAGGAAGTCAGCTCGGCCGGTGAGTTGAGCATGACCGCCCGGCAAATGATTGGCATTTCTGAAATCATCCGGTTCTTGAGCAAAGAGATTTCTTTCCATGAATGTGCCCAGTTGATCCAGGCGGCAACGCGGCAATACGCGAAACGGCAAATCACATGGTTCAACGCAAGGCCTTTTAGGACCTTTCCCGCAGAGGGGTCGGCGCGAGATGCTGCCCAGTTCTACCACGAGAAAGGGCCAATAACAGTGAGCGGCAAACAGTAGATGGTCAGCAAAAGTGGCTCCTCGCTGTTTGGTTTGGGTACCGGCCAAGAGAAACAGAAGACTCCGAAGAAATTTTGAACAGAAGGCCGCAAAGGTCTCAAAGAAATTTTTGCCACCGAGATTATAACACTAAATATAAAAGTGTTTTCCGGTTCGGCTTATCTTCTCTATTATGGAAGGATTGCGCGGATAGGACCCCCGGAGGCACGGGGTTCGGTGCCGCGTCGTGATTCGGCTTTCCGTGCCGGCTACACACCCAATCAAATCCGAAATCCTTTGTGGCTTTTGTGCTCTTCTGTTCAATTCAAAAGTCTGCCCAACGAACCTTTGTACTGCACGCGATACCCACACAAACCAGCGGAGAGCAGGAAAAGTTATAGTCCCTGAGCTGGTTTCTGTTTCCACGCGCTGTCCCCGTTCTTAAGCCTGAAGAGAGACAGCGAAAAGATGGAAAATTACTTCTCGCCGCCTGGACCGCGGAGCTTCGCCACTTCGGCCGGACGAAGCAGGCGATACTC
>JAFAZK010000349.1 GCA_019239825.1 Verrucomicrobiota bacterium
CTTCCGCACGCGCCAAGATGGCGTTCAACTCGCTCACGATTCGACCAAAGAAATACGAATCGATTCAAAAAACGGTACCACTCAGATGGTGACACATCCTTGGGCAGCGCTCGCGCAAGCAGAAGCGGCGGCATCGGTTTTTGATCGCGGATGGTAACCCCATTGGACAGCACGACTGATTCGGGACGATGATGGAAGAGAATCGCTTCCCGTTCCTTCTCCGGTACCTTAGCTAAGTCTAAAAGGCGTTCGGTACTCAACAAACCGTGCTGGCGAATCGAGGGCCAGTTGGCAGGATCCGCAAGGTGGTAAAAATAGCGGGGAGCAAATCCGGTAGGGATGAGCTCCTGCTCGTCCGCTTTGTTCCCTATCGAGTAAAGGTCATTATCCAATTCGTCTCCCAATTCTTTCCTTCATGGTCAGAGAATGCCTGCTCAAAACGGCTAGATTTGCAAGAGTTTCAGATCGATAAATAAGCGCGGTATTTTCGGAGGGTGACAAGGCAGAAGCTCGGCTACTCAACCTCAGAACCGTAAGCTCTTTCCACCTTACCTATTCGCACCTGGTAGCTTTTCATCCAGCGTTGGCGCCCTAGCTTCTGAGCCTTCAGATGTTCCATCTGCTGCTTCCATCTCACAATCGATTCTTCGTCTTTCCAGTAGGAGATGACGATGTCAATCCCGTTGGCGCCGGCGCTATCCATAGCCAGGAAGCCGGGTTGCTGTCGTACTAGCTCTACCATACGTTCGGCCATCGGCTCGAAACCCCCGATGTCCTCGCCTCGCTGCGAGGTAAAGATCGCGACGTGATAGGGAGGCTCTGGTGTGCTTCCCCAACCAAGGGCGGGTAATGTTGAGTTGCTCATGTTAGTACCTTGGTTTTTGCTGCAGGTTTGTAGACACAGGTTCTAAGTTAGTTTTGGTTATTAAAGACTCGATTAGGCGACGAACTTTTCGCAGGCCAGACCAGTAACTCCGGGAGAAATCGCAAAGAGTGCTCCGGCCAAAGGCTCAGCCTCAAGCTCATGAGGCGGCATATGATACCGAGCGGAGGTGATATACAAAGTATCTAGCTTAGCTCCGCCAAACGCGACGCAAGTAGGCTTGTGCACGGGCATCTCAATTACCCGATCGATCCGCCCGTTTGGTGCGTAGCGAACCACCCGGCTGCCATTCCATTGTGCGTTCCAAAGACAGCCATCAGCATCAACACAGGAACCGTCTGGAGTACCAGGCTGATTGTCAAAAGTCGCAAAAACTTGGCGATTAGACGGAACTCCGCTGTCGATATCATAGTCGAAACGCCAGATGACCGCTTTAGGCGTATCGGCAAAGTACATAATCCGGCCGTCCGGACTGAAGGCGAGGCCGTTCGAGCAACAGATATCGGTCAGAAGCGTGTGCACGGAGAGATCGAAATCGAGACGGCACAATGAAGAGATCGGTTTGCCGCCTCCTTCGTCAAATCCGCCGGCGAGAAATCGACCCTGTCGATCGGTGCCACCATCGTTAAGGCGCGTGGTAGGCAAATGGTTCTCAAATTTTCCAATATCTTGGCGTTGGCCGGTCTGAGGATCCCAGAAAGCGAACCCGCTGGCAAATGCAGCTACCATTCCGCCACTCTCACACGGAGCAAAAGAGCCGATCCGCTCAGGTGCGTTTACGACCTTAATTTCACCGGACGAATCAAGCGTCCACAACTCGCTTTGCTCGATATCGGTCCACAGCAATAACTCAGCACCGGCGTCCCAAACGACTCCCTCACCGAGTATATTGTAAATATTATCAGAAACCGGTTGGACATCTTTCATCGCAAAAATTCTTTAGGGATGGCTAGGCTGGACAGGAGGACAGTCGAGATTCGAGATAATAATACATACGGTCGTATGTATATTGGCAACGGAGCAGCTGTCAAGTCGCCCCGCTGTATTAGCCTATTCAATCGCCAAGAAAACACGATTTTCGATTGACAGCCATATCAGGCCAATCGTAATAAACATACGACCGTATATGTTGTTATTATGTTGTTATTAACAACCCGTACCGTTCGAAACGAGACCGGACGGACATTTTACCCGAGCTGATTTGGCTGCACGAAAATGACTAAGACGAATGGACGCCGCTTACGCGGCGAGAGAGCGAGAGCGGAGATTTTGACACGTTCAGCCAGGATCGCATCGATCGATGGCCTGGAGGGTCTATCCATTGGGCGGGTAGCGGCTGAGGCCGGGGTCGGTAAAGGCAATATCCAGGTCCTATTCGGGGACAAGGAGTCACTGCAACTCGCTACGCTCGAGAAGGCCGTGGAGCTATTCCAGGCAACCGTGATCTTTCCGGCGATGAATAAGAAGAGCCCGTTAGCCAAGTTGCTGGGGCTGATCGAAGGCTGGTTCGATTTCGTTGAAAAGCGCACCCTGCCGGGAGGCTGCTTCATTAACGCCGTCAGTAGCGAATACCGAGCGCGCCCGGGACGCATTCACGATCGAGTCGTTGAGCATCGCGTCGCTACCCGAGATCGTTACCGCAGACTAATTACCGATGCGAAAGCCGCCGGTGAATTACGCGCAGATCTCGATGTCGAACAGCTCGTCTTCGATCTCGTTGCGAGCGAAGCCGCAGCCAATGTCGCCGCTCTGATGGAGGACAATGACGAATTCAAGCGTGCGCGGTCCACCTCGCTCGAACGCATCCGGGGAAGAATGCCTCAGACGCTCCCCAAACGGAAGCGACCCCGGGTTCCAAGACGCTCGCCTAGAAGTCGAGCAAAAGACGTTTGATTCCAACTAACAGAACCAGCGAAATGAAAGCTTGGGAATTACGTGGTTTCGGTAGGGAAAATCTGACGTTAACGGACAAGCCTATCCCTGAACCTAGCCCGGCCGAGGTACTCGTCCGTGTTGGCGCGGTCTCTCTGAATTATCGGGACAAGCTTTTGGTGGAAGGATTTTATAATCCCAATATGCGGTTCCCTATGACTCAGGTCGCAGACGCCGTGGGCCAGGTTGTCGAAATCGGCAGCGATGTCACCCGGTTTCGCGTGGGCGACCGCGTAATCGTTCAGTACTGCACTCGCTGGGTGGACGGGCCACCGCACGACAACGAAGGTCTGCACTCGTTGGGCAATACGATTCAGGGTGCATTGGCCGAGTATCTCGTCTTGGATCAGCGCGCTCTGGTTGAAGCCCCAGACTACTTAAGCGACGAAGAGGCCGCGTCGCTGGCATGTGCCGGTTTGACTGCTTGGTACTCCCTGGTTGAGAAAGGACAACTCAAGACGGATCAAACAGTGCTGGTTCAGGGCACTGGCGGCGTTTCGATATTTGGTCTACTGATCGCTTCCGCGCTCGGAGCGCGCGTTCTGGTGACTTCAAGCAGCGATGCGAAGCTGGAACGCGTCAAGGCGTTGGGCGCCGACGAGGGAATTAACTACGCCCGCACTGCAGAATGGGAAAAAGAAGTCCTTAAGCTGACTGCCCAAGAGGGAGTGGATCACATCCTTGAAGTGGCTGGTGGCAAGAGTTTAGCCCAGTCGATCACGGCAGTTAAACCAGGAGGTCACATTGCCGTGATTGGAATTCTCGAGAATTTCTCGTCTGATTTCCCTATTTTTTCGCTGCTGTTGAAACAGGTCATTCTGAGAGGAATCTCCGTTGGTCCGAGACGCGCGCTCGAAGATATGATGCGAAAGTTTGCCCAACTCCAACTGCGTCCCGTCATAGATACCGTATATCCCTTTGCAGATGCGCTAGCGGCTTACGATCATCTCTATCGTGGCGCCTTCGGCAAGATCGTAATTCGTGTCACGGAATGACGCGGCTAGCCTCATCCGTATTCATTTCGTCTTACTCTTTTGCTTTGACCCAACTCGGTTGATCAAGCCCGTTTATGGGCACGAATCGCTTAGATTGTTGAGCGCTTCGTGATCAATGCTGAAGACGAGCGTATTCCGCCCGTCCTGACGAAAGATCCTAAAAACGAAAATCGTATCGTAATCTTTCGCGCTCCAATATGGAACCTGGCTCGGGTCACCTCCATACCAGCTAACCAGCAGCTTCGCCAATTTCTCGAGTTGACCGTGCTCCCAGGCTATGAAAATCAGCGCGTGTTGGTAACCGACCTTTCGCAGTTCCATGGCCAAGTCGTCGATTTGAGTGTACCCAAAGTCGGTATTAACTGGAAGTTCGCAACGAATGGCGGTGGGTTCGATTGTAACCAGAGGACGAACGTAGTTATACTGCCCACCGTCATACCGCTCGATTGGATTGGGCGCAAAGATAAAGTCGGGTTTCCCGTACTTTGACAGGAGGACATCAGGCAACGCCAGTGCCCGACGCAAACCCTTACAATTCAAGTTTCCTAGTCCTCCCGCCGGCTTTTCTCCATGCCGAATAGCCACAATCGTCTCGGCATTAGTATCGTCAGATGCCGTTTTAGCGCCGTCACTTTGAGCTATGACCGGGTCGCCAATAGCTAGAAAAAATAGCACGCAGAAACTGATCGAATACGGAACTTTCATTTATGCGTCGGACTTACCGCCGCATCGAGCCTTGACCCCATCCATTGATTTTCTCATGCCGGCGAGCCATGGGCCGATACTAGACTAGCGTTGCCAACACGCAATTCCAACCTGCTCGCAATACCTACACTAATCATCAGGTAATTAATACCTACGAAAATAACCATAAATATGCTCCCGGCCAGGCGAGGGATCCAATTCCCAGCTGGCCTCCGAAATGTATCGAGCCGCATAATGTCTTATTAAATTTTTTTGAGCTTTCCCAGATAGACGGATGAAATTTTCAGGTAGCCCGGCACGATCCAGATGGATCGGTTCATCGGTTTTCTGTAATCGGCTGCACATCAGTGGAACAGCAAAAGATTCAATCAGCTGATAAAAACTAGAAACAATTGTACTACTGGAAGCCTCAACGCCTCATTCGGTTGACCCGAGCCCTTCCGGGCTCCCTCCAAAACAACCCAACCTTAAGCAGAGTTTTAACAACTCTAGCTTTTTTATTTCAACGCTGCGCGTTATGGCAATTCGAATCGTTTTTGTCGCTCATTGACTCAATATCTTTCACACTTGGCCGCATTGATTTACACGAGAAAAGATCGATATGGGGTTTTCCGGAATCTTTCTCGGAAATTTTAGAAACAACAAAGATCACGAACCAATCAACATGAAAGCGCCGAAAGTATATCCGGAGTTCCAGCATGGCCAAACGGTGCTCGTCGTGGACGACGATCCTTTTATTCTGCGGTACGTCGAGAGAGCGCTCTCGATGGCCCAATACAACGTGAGAACTGCGAATAGTGGAGATAAGGCTTTAGCTGTTTTGAACGAGCAGCAAATTGATATCGTGCTCACAGATATCGTGATGGGAAATAGTGACGGCTTTCACTTAGCTGCGCGAATCGAAGAGCGGAATAGCGGACTCCCAGTCGTGTTCATGACGGGGGCCGTTCCCGAGACCGATCAACATGACCAGGAACTTTGCCAAGCCGGTTTGCTCTTGCGTAAGCCTTTCGGACCGCAGCAACTGTGGGATTTCCTAGCCGGCGCTGTTCGTAACCCTGCCTGCAGTCACGCCGCCTAAACGCCGACTACTCGCCAAATCAGTGGGGCGCCGCCACGGCTTCGTATCAAGTGGAGGGCGCATGGGATGAAGACGGCAAAGGTGAATCGATCTGGGACAGGTTCACGCATACGCCTGGCAAAGTAAGAGGCGGCGCGACCGGCGATGTTGCCTGCGATCAATACCACCTTTACCCGCAGGACATCGCACTGGCCAAGCAACTCAACCTGAAGAGCTACCGCTTCTCGATCTCCTGGCCACGGATTCAACCTACCGGTGTTGGCACGCCCAATAGGAAGGGGATAGATCACTACAGCCGATTAGCCGACACACTTCTCGATGCGGGAATCCGTCCCTGGTGCACCATGTACCACTGGGATCTTCCCCAAGCGTTGGAAGATCGAGGAGGCTGGCCGAATCGCGACTTAGCCGGCTATTTTGCCGATTATGCCGGCATTCTGGCGAAGCATCTTGGCGACCGAATCACCGTGTGGGCGCCATTCAATATGCCGTGGGCCATCGCTTATATGGGTTACGCCGTCGGTGCATTTCCGCCCGGCCGCACCTGCTTCTCCGACTTTC
This sequence comes from Verrucomicrobiota bacterium, assembly GCA_019239825.1. Lineage (GTDB taxonomy): Bacteria > Verrucomicrobiota > Verrucomicrobiia > Chthoniobacterales > JAFAMB01 > JAFAVN01. The sequence continues at coordinate 6,158 of JAFAZK010000349.1, forward strand.
TAAAAGCAGCCCACACGCTAGCTCTGGCGCAGGGAGAAGCGCATCGTTCGGTTAAGGCGGCGTCTTCTCAGGCGACTGTCGGCAGCGCTTATGAGATGGCTCCGGCGTACCCGAAGACGGACTCGGAGGAAGATCACGCAGCCGCTGCCAGGTATCACGCCATGAACAACGTCTTCTTTCTCGAAGCGGCCATGAAGGGGCGTTATCCAAATGCGTTTGTTGGCGAACCACCGTACGAAGTCATGGGTTTTAAGGCCGGCGACGAAAAGATCCTGTATGCGCCACTAGACTGGGTCGGCTTTCATTACTATACCCGGCGCATCGTCTCGGATGCCAGCAATGCCCAACACTTTGGGGGAGGTAGCTTCAGTGGAACTGAAATTGAATCCGAAAGCGCAGGCGGACGCGATCCCTACACTCGGATTCGCGCCACCATGCCGACTGAGGGTCCACTGACGGAGTCTGGCTTAGAGGTATGGCCGCGCGGCATCTACGACCTGGTTACCCGGATTTCGAAAGAGTACAACCATCCGATCATCGAGATAACGGAGAGCGGATGCGGCTATCTCGACGCGCCGTACGATCAAGAGAATGGCCGTATACCCGACACACGACGCATCCATTGGTATCGTCAGGTGCTGGCGGAACTTGCCCGGGCGATAGCGGATGGCGCCCGGGTTCGGGCATATCACGCGTGGAGCCTGCTCGACAATTTCCAGTGGGCGGAGGGTCACACCGAACGCTACGGTTTAATCTATACCGATTTTCGAAGCCAAAAACGCACCATCAAGGATTCAGGCTTTTGGTACAGCCGCGTTGCTGCCTCTAACAGACTTGACGTCTGACCGAATGAATTCGCAGGCACCACGAACACAGCTCCGTAGGAGCGAAATCTTTATAGCCACCGTATCCAAAATCGGGTGCAGCTCCGTAGGAGCGACATACGATAGCGAACCTCCAGGGTGAGTTGTATTGGCTCAACGTTTTACAGGATCCCCGGTTTTCCAAATGGTGCCTCCGAGTAGATGTCGCTCCTAACGGAGCTAGCGGCGTTCTTTGGGACGGTAGGCTACCAATGGGTGCCGCTCCTACGGAGCTGGACGCGTTCTTTTGAGGCCGGAGTCCAAAACATGCTTCTCTGGAGCTCAAACCGTACTAGCTGCTTTCTGCACGGCACCAGTTGGCCAAACACCACTAGCAATTCAAGCCAATGACGTCCCTCTCAGGCTGGACGTGGTCACTGCATCTTTGTTAAAATCTCCAAAAGCCTTTCCTCGGTAAACCGCCCTTCCGAAAAAGCGCAGATCTTATATATCGGCATATCTTCCAAAAAGGCGCGCGTGGGTATATCGACTTCGTCGGGATCTCCCATACCGAACCCTGCCACCAGCTCGGAATAGAAGGCCTTTCCTTGCGGATGGTTCCTGAATTCTTTGAGCAGAGAATCTCGAGTCAATCGCAGGGGATTCGCTTCACTTGCGAGGATTTTGATCGTTTGTTGTAGCCGCAGGTCTTGCGAGGAGGCACCGACTAGAATCGCAAAGTCACCCGGCTTTACCAGCCAGTCGCGCCGGGGCACGTCGTAATAGGCGAAGTCGCGCGCTTGCAGCTGGAAGTTAACTCTCTTGTCTTCTCCAGGCTCCAAGGCGACCTTCGCGAACGCCTTCAATTCCTTTTCAGGGCGTACGACTCTTGGTTGCTCTTCCCTCACGTACAGTTGAACGATCTCTTTACCCCACACTTTGCCAGTGTTCTTAACGGTTACTTCAACCGATACGTTTTCTTTATCGCCGCCTGTGGCCGGCGTTACGCGTAGATCTGAGTAGGAGAACGTGGTGTAACTGAGACCGAATCCGAACGGATATAACGGTTTCAATTTTCGCGCGTCGTAATACCGATAACCGATGAAGATACCCTCGCCATAATTCGCTTCCTGGTTCTTTGCGGGAAACTCCGGATACGACGGGGTGTCTTCGAGACGGACTGGGAAGCTCTCAGAAAGTTTACCAGACGGATTGATTCGCCCGGTTAATACGTCAGCAATCGCTCCGCCACTAGCCTGACCGCCCAACCACGCCTCAACAATAGCCGGAACTCTATCGGCCCATGGTAGTGCAACCGCTGACCCGTTAATCAGCACCACCACCAGATTTGGTTGGGCCGAAAGTACTGATTCGATCAACCGATTATGACCGATAGGCAGCTCCAAAGACGAGCGGTCTATCCCTTCGGATTCGTAACTGGCCGGCAGACCAGCAAATAGAACGGCAACATCGGAGGCCTTAGCTTCTTGAACCGCAGCGTCGATCAGCTCACCCGTAGTACTGCCGTCTTCAGAGAAGCCGGCTGCATAGCGGAGAGCAACGTTCTTACCGGCTAATGTTATGAGTTCGTCGTAGGCGGTTGAAATCCTGGTCGGATTCACCTGTGAGCTACCTGATCCTTGATACCTGGGGGTTTGAGCAAACGCGCCAATCAGGGCGACAGTTTTTGCTTCGTCAAAGTTGAGCGGTAAAAGGTTACCAGCATTTTTCAACAGGACGATGCTGTCGGCCGCTGCACGTCTGGCCAGCAGGTCGTGACGCTCGGCGTCGAAAGTGGCGTTAGCCTGACGAGAAGCTTGGGCCTTCAAGATCACCGCCAGCAGCGGAACAATCACATCGTCCAGCCTGCTCACTGGAATTTTCCCGGCATGAACTGCCTGCAGAACTTTATTTTGGTGGTAACTGCCACTCCCCGGCATCTCTAGACTCAGGCCGGCATTGACCCCGGCTATCCCGTCATGAACCGCGCCCCAATCGGACACCACAAACCCTGCAAAGCCCCATTCTTTCCGCAGGATATCCTGAAGCAACCAGGCATTCTCGGTTGCGAAGACATGGTTCACAGAATTGTAGGCGGCCATGACCGACCACGGTTGGGCTTCTTTAACGGCAATTTCAAATGCCGGAAGATAAACCTCGCGCAGAGTACGCTCGTCCAAGTTAGAGCTCGTCGCCATGCGCTCAAACTCCTGGTTATTGGCTGCATAGTGCTTTAGCGATGTGCCCACGCCCCGGCTCTGGACGCCTAGGATGTAGGCAGCTGCCATTTTGCCGGCCAGCACCGGATCTTCGGAGAAGTACTCAAAATTCCTGCCGCCTAACGGTGAGCGTTTCATATTGACCCCAGGGCCTAGCAGAATCTGAACGCCACTCGCTTGGCATTCTTCCGCTAAGGCAACCCCGATTTCACGAATCAGTTCTGTATCCCAGGAGGACGCAATCGCTGACGCGGTTGGAAAACAGGTTGCCGGAACGCTGGCCTGAATACCGCCGCCCTCTACCTTTCTCAGGCCATGGGGACCATCGGAAACCGACATAGAAGGAATCCCAAGGCGCTCAACCGCGTGGGTACGCCACCAGCCGTTTCCGGATAGCAGCTTGGTTTTCTCTTCGAGCGTCATCTCGGCAGCGAGAGATTTGGCCTTGGAGATGTAATCCACGGATCGTTGAACAGACGATTCTTTGGAGGAGATCATGATCTAGGGGTTTTGAACCGAGATTGAGGAACAATCGAGTAACGAAACGCTAAGAAAGCTCCCATCGTTTTCGAACGCGCGCCACTTACGTCTACTTTCTCCTCGTCACTGGCCCAGGAGCGCGCGCCGGCCTAGATACCAGAATACAACTGGCGCGCAAAGTAGCTTCCCCAAAAGCCCCGAATGGCCGAAAGTAAGCAGTTTTCTTGCAACCCACTATATGGAGCCCCTGTGAAAGAAATTTCTTCCTGGCGGAACGAGGCCTCGCTTTCGCAAGGCGGTCCGGAAGCGGCGATTCCAGAGCCGATTCTAGAAAAATGGCAAAAAATCGTGAATCTCATGGCCGAGATGCTCGATGTGCCATCGGGTCTGATCATGCGGATCCTTGGGGAGAACATATACGTTTTTGTCTCAAGCAGCACGGCGGGCAATCCTTACCATCCCGGAGAGTCAGAGCACTTTTTGGGCTCCGGCCTCTACTGTGAAACGGTTGTTACCGAAAATCGCGAACTGTTGGTCCCCAATGCGCTCTTTGATGAGGCATGGAGAAACAATCCGGATGTACGGCTCAACATGATATCCTATCTGGGATATCCGATTCGTTGGCCCGATGGAAAGCCCTTCGGGACTATTTGCGTACTCGATTGCAAAACGAATTCGTATTCTGAGAAGTACAAACGCTTAATGACCCAGTTTCGGGACGTCGTCGAAATTCATTTGGAGATTATTTATACGGAGTCGAAGCGTCGAGAGGAGCTTGAACGCCTGGTTGAGGAGCGGACGGCCTCTTTGCAGGTGGCGGTTGCGCAACAAGCCGAGGCCAACGATCGCATGCTCTCGGAAATCAGCCAGCGCAAGAGGACGGAAGAATTTCTTCGGAGAACCCAGGACGACCTCGCGCGGATTAGCAGAATTACAACGATCGGTGAGCTGGCAGCGACGATCGCGCACGAGGTAAACCAGCCACTTTCCGGCGTTTTGACCAACGGAAATGCCTGTCTCCGGTGGATGGCAGGCGTCGAATCTAATTCCCCAAATCTTGAGGAGGCGCGTCAGGCCGTCGAACGAATGATCAGGGACGGTAAACGAGCCGGCGACGTGATTGTGCGGCTACGCAATTTCTTTAAGGCAAACGGAGGGGAGAAGAAGTCGCTCGATATAAATGAAGTGGTTGAAGGGATCCTGACGTTAGTGGGGCACGAGCTAGAAAGGAATCATGTGCTGCTGAGAATAGACTTGTGCGATCGACTTCCCAGTGTACAGGGCGATTCTATTCAGCTCCAGCAGGTCCTCCTCAACCTCATCCTAAACGCGGCCGATGCGTTGGCCGAAGTGGTCGATCGACCAAGAGAATTAACCATCGTGAGCCGAGCCGAATCCGGAGGCGTCCGGGTCGAGGTAAAAGATAATGGGGTTGGCATTGAGAACGAGAAGATGGAGTCGATCTTTCAACCGTTTTACACAACGAAAGCCAGTGGCATGGGCTTAGGCCTTTCGATCAGCCGCTCGATTATCAAGAACCACGGAGGTCAGCTCAGGGTGCAGCCCAACGACGGCCCAGGAGCTACTTTTTCGTTCACTCTCTCGTAGAAAAATCTCACGCAAAGACGCAAAGGTTTAAGGCAAAGGCGGAAATTAAAGACGAGGAGACGAGACAATCTTTGTTGCCTCCCTTGCCTCTTGTTTAAAGTCTCTGTGCTAGGGAAACCTTCGTGACGATGAGTGAAACGTTGACACCGTTAGAGACGAGCCGGACGTGTATCGAGATCGCCTCACCAAAATCTTTGTCTTAAACCTTTGCGCCGTTGCGTCTTTGCGTGAGATTTTCCGTCTTGGTGGCCTTGGCGTCACAAAATCCCATCGTCACTTAATAATCCCGATTTTCTTCCGGTCGATCGTTACGAAAACGGCGGCAATCAGCACGGCTCCTTTTACGATGTTTTGCAAATAGGGATCTACGCCGATCATGTTCATCCCGTTTGATAGCAAAGTAATGATGAGAACACCTAACATGGTGCCGGAGATGCTACCGATACCACCGGTCAACGGGGTGCCGCCAACTACCACGGCAGCGATAACATCCAATTCCAATCCTTCTCCAAGCTGAGCGGTAGCCGCCATGGCCCGAGCAGCCTGTAGCAACCCCGCTATTCCGCAAAGTGCACCCAAGAACGCGAACATCCAGACTTTAACGCGGGCCACCCTAATCCCGGTAAGAGTTGCTACCCTTTCACCTCCGCCAACGGCTCGCACCTCACGCCCGAACACCGTTCGAGTAAGAATGATGTAGGCCAGCAGTCCGAGGATCAGTCCGATGATGACGGAATGCGGAACACCAAACGTACGATCCGCAAATGCCGAAAGAAATCCTTCACCATCGATCGAGACGGGAGCACCCTTGGTGAATAAGAGAACGATCCCGCGATAGATCACCATCGTTCCCATGGTGGCGATGAATGACGGGACTTTGCCTTTAGCGACGATAACCCCGTTGACCAGACCTGCCAGAACACCGACAACCGCGGCAGGAATAATCGCGGCGGCGCCCAAGCTATCTGCGGCGAGCGCAGCGGTCAGCGCCGATAAAGCCACGATAGACCCTACCGAGAGATCGATCGAGCCGGCCATGATTACAAAGGTCATCCCCAGAGCCGCGACCAGTAGTACTGTCCCCTGCTCCAGCACAATCAACAGATTGCTCCAAGTCAGAAACCGGGGTGACAACAACGAAAACGCGATACACAGAATCACTAACAGGGCGATGGGAAAGAAGCGGCGTACCGCGGCGAAATCAGGTAGCAGCGGACTCGCCTGGCTTCCTTTGGTGAAGCTTTTGCTCACGCCGGGAACGGCGTCCGGTTTGCTATCACTCATGTCATATACCTCACGATTTCATGCTCGGTAGTCGCGGCGACATCCAGAAATTCGTGAACGATCCGACCGCCACGGAATACCAGAAGACGATCGGCCATACCCAGCAGTTCCGGCATGTCTTCCGACGACAGGACAACCGCCAGCCCTCGATTCACCAGGTCCCTGATGAGTTGATAAATCTCCAGACGCGCACCGACGTCCACACCGCGCGTCGGATTATTGAGCAACAGGAGTTTTGGGCTAGTGGCCAGACATTTCCCAACCACCACTTTTTGCAGATTACCGCCGGAAAGGGAACGGCAAGACGCATCGACTCCCGCGGCTTTAATCCCGATCCGGGAAATCAGTTCGCGTCCTTGGGTGACCGCCTTACGCCGGTCAAAGAATGGTCCCCATCTAGGCAACCCAGCCATCAACAGGTTTTCTAATACGCTAAAATCGACAATCAAACCTTCGCCAGTTCGGTCCCCCGGCAAATGGGCTACTCCCGCCCGCCAGGCATCAGCAGGCGTTGCCGGCTGAAACGATTCGCCCAGCAGCCTCATGTTTCCTTCGGTTTTCGTTCGATCCCCGCCAACTACACAAAAAAGCCCGTCGGCGCCGGATCCCTTTAAGCCGGCCAGCCCAAGAATTTCTCCGGCCCGAACCTGAAAACTGGCTCCGATTAATTCCTCACCCAAACAAATATTTCGGGCCTCGAAAATAGTCGCTTCTTCGGGTTTCTGACCGCTAACCGGTGGGCGAGTCGGATAAATTCCTTTCGACAAGTTCCGGCCCACCATCCGCCGATGGATGTCATCCGGAGCAATTTCCTTGGTCGCAAAGGTGCCCACCCAGTGGCCATCTTTCAAAATCGTGAGGTGATCGGCGACGGAGCGAACCTCGTCCAAATGATGGGATACGAAAGCGATGGTGATTCCTTGATTCTTTAATTGCCGAATCGCCTCGAGCACAGATTCAACCTCGCGATGATCGAGATACGCGGTGGATTCATCGAGCAGCAGTACCTTGGGATCCGTGGATAGCGCCCGCGCGATCTCAATGCATTTCCATTGGCCGAGGTTGAGGCTTTCAAGATCTGCTGATACTGAGATCCGTAGGTCCAAGCGATCGAGAATCGCCTGGGCTGCTTGGTTGACCCGGCGACCGTTGATCAACCCCAGGCGTCCGGAAAACCGGCGGAGTCGATCGATAAAAATATTCTCGGCCACAGTCAGAGACCGATTAATCGTGATCTCTTGAAAGACGAGCGCAACGCCGCGGCCGGCAGCGTCACTGGCACTCACCGGCGCATACGGCGCACCATCGAGGCTCATCTCTCCCTGATCCGGCCTCTCTACACCGGCGAGCATCCGTAAAGTCGTGGATTTCCCAGCTCCGTTCTCACCGACCAAAGCATGAACACTACCAGGCTCCAGGGCGATTGAGACCCTATCCACTGCCTGGGTTTCCCCATAGCTCTTAGCCAAGTTTTGCGCGAGCAACTTCATAGCGGGATCAACGAACAGGCAAACAACAGCTTTAACCAGACTGAGTCGCCGCTACGCAACCGTTACTCGCTGTAATGGATCTCGAAGATCGTCTCGGCGTCTTTATTATAGAAGCGGGAATGCGCTTTGAAGTCGTACGGAGTTATCCCGCCCGGGAAATCCTTCTCGAATTGAGCAACTTTGTCCTGAGTCAGCGGCAACAACTTGAGTTTAACGCTATCCGAATCCTTAGGCACCGCGATCCCTTTGAGATCATCGTAAAGCAGTACCAAAGCAAACCCGCCCTGGAGCCAATGCCCGCCGATATCGAACAACAGCTCTCCGTTTTTGACCGCCTCGACGTTCTCTGGGTTGAGATCCATTCCGACCACGAGCACATCCTTACCTGGCGTTTTACCGCGATTCTTTAGAGCAGCGATTACCCCGGTCGCAGTACCGCCGTTCGCACACCAGGCGCCCGTAATATCCGGATGCCCTTGATACAAGGATTCGAAAGCGGTCTGCGAAGTGTCCCGTACAAAATTGCCTTGTACCTCGCCGGCCACGCGTACGTCCGGGTTCTCTTGCAAAGCTCGCTCCAGTCCCTTACGCCGATCAATGGCCACCGAGGTCCCCGGTGTCCCGTTCACCACTCCGATCACTTTTTTACCGTCCGGCCCCGGTTTTATCGCAGCGAACAACGCCTTTGCCATCTCATAACCAGCGTCTTCGTCACTCGGTCCAATGAACGCAAGATAGTTGGGGAACCGTTTCCCTTGCGGCGGAAAATCTGGATAGCTATCGGTGATAATCACCGGAATGTTGGCTTCTTTCGCCAGGGTCAATCCCCGCGCACCGGTTGCCCAATAAGGAGTAAAGATGATCGCATTGACGCGCTGAGCCACCAAATCTTCTAGGGATTTGATCATCTGATCGGGTTTATTGTCGGCGTTGAGCACGACCAGGTTTACTCCAAGCTCACTCGCCCCTTTCTTCATGAAAGAGATATAATTGTTCCAGAATTGCGCATCTAAGGTCGGAACCACGACACCGATCGTGGGTTGATCAGCGGCGATAACGGAACCGGTCAGGGCGAACGCGGCGCCCGCACCAAACAGAAGGGACCTCAATTTCGATAATGACCTCATAACCAATGAATTGCTTTGTTACCAGTCAAGATTCTTAGATAAGCGACGTCGAGCGCCGAGCGAAACCGCACAGCGCTTAGGAACTCGGTGGGCCGAGATGGGGCATCAATGGAGATTTGTTACCGTGATAGTGCCATAAGCGTCAAGGCCGATTTATAACGTTCTAGACTTTATTTGTAACGTTCCAGGTAAAACGAAACGCAAAATGCAACCTCCAGCCTCAACCTTCGGATCGATGCCGCTCCAGCCATCGATCAAGCCACGACATAACGCGGCAAACGGCCTCGCATCGCCCTCCATGCCATAAGTTGCCACAATGAACTTCATTTGCTCCTCTTGTTGGGTTTCCGGCGTGTCTTAGTAGACGCCTTGACGGGAACCGCGGCACCGTGCAGAAAGAGGTCGACGGCTGCAGAAAATTCCTTGCGCAGTTTCAATCGCGGATCGGCCAGCCAGCGTAACATGACGCCGAGGTAAAGATGGTGGAACTCCATGGTGAGACGGCCAGGATCGAGGTCGTTGCGAATCTCTCCCGACGTTTGCCCGCGCCGGATCAACCAATCGAAAGTGTCCGGCATGTCGCTCAACTGCTCACTCTCGCGCGAAGGCAAAGGTTCTGCGCCAATGGCGAGGAAACGGAAGCGCAGGTACGGCGCGACATAGTCCGGGTGTGTCTCACACCACTTCGCCGATTGGCCAAGCATATAGAGTGCGGCTTCGGCGAAGCCGGATCTAACCTCTAACTGACCGGGTAGCACCGCCTGATGTTCCGCCAGCTCCAGGTGTATCCAATGTGCCAGCACCGCCTCCTTCACGGGGAAATGGTTGTAGAGAGTGCCTTTAGCCACATCCGCCGCTGCGGCGATCTGCTCCATGGTTACCGTCTCGTAACCGTGATCCGCAAACAGCGAGCCGGCGGTCCGGGCAAGGTGCTCCAGGGTCTGCCTACGTTTGCGCTCGCGACGGCTTAGCGACTGGGAGGCGAACGGGCGAACCATATTTTGAACGACGTACAATATTATTCATCGTACAATGTTTTTTAAAGGTAAATCCCACGTTGTTCTGAAGAAAGCGCGATCGCCCAGAAGAACGGCTATGGAAACTGACGCAGCCAGCAGCTTCCACCAAGGCTACTCTCGTCGAGTTGGCGTTTCTGCTGCTGCCCACTGAATTATGGTGAGGGGAAGCGCGAGCGCAGTTGTGTCGATCCACTCCGCTTGCTAGTTTGGCGTAGATGCTGCCCCCTGCGCCCGAACAAATCAGCAGGACCATTGAGACTCTCTACCGATTGGAATCCGGCCGGGTTCTGGCGACGCTTGTGCGCCTCCTCGGAGATCTGGATCTCGCCGAAGAGGCCATGCATGAGGCATTCGCCCAGGCTATGGAGTCCTGGCCGCTGGTTGGCATCCCAGACAAGCCCCGCCCGTGGCTGATTTCAACCGCACGCTTCAGGGCCATAGACGCCATACGCCGGCGCGCACGTTTCGATGGAGCACAGAAAGATCTGGCTGCCCACCTAGAATCGCGCGTCAACGGCACTCCGCTCGAGCAGGAAGAGATTGAAGACGATCGCCTCCGCCTGATCTTCACCTGCTGCCATCCGGTTCTGGTTCCGGAAGGACAAGTCGCGCTCACTCTGCGCGAGGTTTGCGGCCTGACCACAGAGGAGATTGCCCGGGCTTTTCTCGCTACTCCGGCAACGCTCGCCCAACGTATCGTGCGGGCTAAGGCAAAGATTCGAGAGGCATCGATTCCATACGAGGTGCCGGCGTCCGAGGAATTGCCTGCTCGTCTGGGGGCTGTCCTTCAGGTCGTGTATCTCATCTTTAATGAGGGATATTCGGCTGCAGCTGGAACGGAGGTAACGCGGGCGGAGCTAACCGGCGAGGCCATTCGATTGGGGCGGCTGCTGACCGAACTTCAGCCGGAGCCGGAAGTCACTGGGCTGCTTGCCCTGATGCTGCTGCAGGAATCACGTCGCGCCGCGAGAACCTCTCCTACCGGAGAGCTGATTTTGCTAGAAAATCAGGACCGCTCGCTCTGGAACCGTGCGCAGATCTCGGAGGGAGTGGCAATGGTGGAGAAAGCTCTGAGCTCTCGCCGCTTTGGCCCTTACACCCTGCAGGCGGCGATTGCAGCCGTTCATGCGGAGGCAGAATCGACCGCTGCGACCGACTGGCGGCAGATTGTCGCTCTTTACAACCACTTGGTGCGGATTCAACCTTCACCGGTTGTACATCTAAATCGCGCGGTGGCCATTGCTATGCGCGATGGTCCCGAGGCAGGTCTGGCGCATATCGACGCTGTGTTGCAGCATGGCGAATTGGCGAACTACTACCTGGCGCATGCAGCTCGCGCGGACATGTACCGCAGGCTCGGCAGGACTGCTGAGGCCAAGTCCTCTTATCAGAAAGCTCTGGCGCTGACCCAACAGGAACCGGAACGGCAATTCCTGCAGGAGCGGATTCGACAGCTGAAATAAAATTTCGAGTGGCTGTCGATTTTCCGTCTCGCCAACGACTATAGGACAAAAGAACGATGCGCTACGGTTCCTGAGTGAACAGGAAACGAGTCATCGTAAACAAGCCACAGAAAATAAGGAGAACTCATGCCACAGTATCTTGTTTGTAACTACGTTCCCGACGACTTCGATTCGTCCACCGTAACCGAAGCGATGATGGAAGAGATCCACGCGCTCAACCGCGAAATGATTGCGGCCGGCGCCAGAAAATTCGCCTGCGGCGTTTCCCCGGCCGCCAAAGCGAAGACGGTGCGCAAGCAACCTGATGGCAAGGTGCTCGTCACCGACGGACCCTACACCGAGACCAAGGAGCACATTGGAGGTTTCTGGATTCTGGAAGCCAATGATCTGGACGAGGCGCTTGAATGGGCGAAGAAGGCTGCCATCGCTTGCCAGGTGCCCGGCGAGGTGCGCGAGCTTCTTTTCATGCCGGACCCGAAGAGAGCAACGGAATAGTCCGGCCGCCGCGACTTCGGAATATGAACCGTCCATACCATGGGATGAACGAGCCGGCGCGAAGCTTCGCCGCTGGTTCCCACCCGAAAGAAAGACGAGAACAACCATGAAATACCTCTGTTTTGGCTACTACGACAAAAGCAAATTCGAAGGCATGACTGAGAGTGAGCGAAACGCCATGTTCGATACATGCCTTGAATACGATGACCATCTGCGCTCCAACGGGTACTGGGCCGGTGGAGAAGCGCTTCAGGGCCCGGAAACCGCCATGACTTTGTATTGGAAGAACGGCAAAGTGGCGACTACCGATGGTCCTTATGCAGAAACCAAAGAACAACTCGGCGGCATTCTCGTCCTTGAAGCGCGGGACATGAATCATGCGGTACAGCTAATCGGCCAGCATCCGGCGCTGACATATGGCAACATTTTCGAGATTCGGCCAGTGGGAGACCTGAGCGAAATCATGAAGGCAAGCGAGCAACGACGCAGCCGGAATCCCGCACACTGAAGGGGTTCTACTTTGGTCACCAAGCCCTAGCCACCGAATTGAAGAGTAAATATCCGCAGATTACGCAGATTTCGGCCTTACGTTCTGCATTACCCTGTGACATGGATGCTCGCGTAAAGAAAGCCGCTCGCTGGGCCGGCGTCACCTTAGTTCCTTCGACGAGCCGCCCCTCGAAAACAAAGGAAGATTCCGACTGCGAAACCTAATAGGCAGACCGCTACGACATAATGGGCCGGTCCCATGTGATCGAACTGGAGGAGCCACGAAACCAACAGTGGCGTAAATCCGCCGAAAATCGCGTAGCTGGTATTATACGAAAAAGCGACGCCGGTGAACCTGATCGGGGCCGGAAATGCTTCGATCATAAAGCAGGGCCCCACCATACCGACACCGACAGCAAGCGCGGTGAACATATAAAGTGGTATCAAAAAGGCCGGACTTACTTGTATGACAGCATACAAAGTGTAAGCAGCGACAGCCAATACGGGACAGCCTACCACCAATACGCGTCCCGGCCCGAACCGGTCAGTCAGCCAACCAACCAGGACCCCACCAGCGCCTAAGGCTAGCGTCGCCAGAGAGTTCGCCTGGAGCGACTCTAACCTGGGTACATGGTAGACTTTTTCCAACAACGCCGGCATCATTAAAATCGTGACCACGACAGTGGCCGATATCATCCAGGTTAGTAGTACCGAAACAATAATTTCTGACCGGTAACCGCGGAACGTTGCTTTCAGCGGCATCTCGTTGGCCAGGGCTTGGCGTGCTTTTAACTCTTCAAAAACAGGGGTTTCGGCCAGCAACCTCCGCAAATAGACGGACAACAAACCGAACAATCCGCCGAGCAAAAATGCGATCCGCCATCCATAGTTTGCTAACTGGCTTGCCGGCAGCGCGATATTTAAGCAGGTAGCAATTAATGATCCGAGTAGGACGCCACCCCCCACTCCAAAGCTCATCAAACCACAGGCGACGCCTACCCGAGATGGACGCACGTGTTCACTAACGAAAACCCAGGCGCCAGGCACTTCTCCGCCTACAGCGGCTCCCTGGCCGATGCGTAAGAGTAATAAGCAGACCGGAGCTATTGGACCTAGGGTAAGGTAGGTAGGTAGTAAGCCGATTCCTAGCGTCGCTAACGCCATCAAAAAGATACTGAAAGTGAACATCTGCTTGCGGCCGCGAAGATCGCCCGAATGAGCGATCAGGACTCCACTCAGCGGTCGTATAAGATAGCCAACCGCAAAGATGCCGAATGTCTCAAATTGTCTCAACCAATCCGGAATCCCCGGCGGAAAGAATACGTCACCGAGGGTGTTAGCAAAGAAAACGAAGATCACGAAGTCGTAAGATTCAAGCGCGCCCCCCAGAGCAGCTAACCAAAGCGTCCTCCGGTTTTGCTTCGTGAGACGAGAGGAACTGGTCACAAATTGTGGATTGGTCATGAAGGCGATATTTGGGTTAAAAAAATCCGTGTAATCGAAGAGCTAACGGACCCAGAACGCTTTCTGGGAGCAGACGTCGCCCGACGAAGGAGGTCGTGGATCGCTACTGGTCGGTCTTAAATCACAACCTTTATCCACGGGGCGTTCGGCGGTTAATGATCGCTCGCTTGGTTCCGAAAAAGCTGCTCCGACGGTGCGGAGTGTTCTACCGGTTAGTAACCAGACGCCGCAAATATCACGGTTAGTCGCGAACGCGGTTATTCAGACGGTTAAAGTGAGACTATCGCCCATATCGCGCAGCGGTATTGAGGAAGCCACGCCAACGGGTAATTTTGCCCTTTTGTACGGTGAACAGGTGGATGAACTCGGTCCGAAACTCTTGTTTCGTATCACGCGCGTAGCCTTCCAAGTAACCAAGCACCGTGACGTTTTCGCCGGCTACAACGAATTCTCGCGGTTCGAACTTCTTTATTTCGTCGACTTGTGCCGATTCAGAAAAAAATTTAGCTACTTCTGCTCGATTTCGCCGCAGGCCCGAATAGGGCAAACTCGCCGGGCAAACATCCTCCCAATCAACTTGGTCGGCTACCAAATTCACAATCGCCGGGATATCTCCCCGGCCAAACGCTGCATAACTTTGTTTTACCACGCCAAGAGGCGAGGTGGAATCGGTTGATGAAGCAGACGGGCGCAGATCGGTGTCGGATGATCCGCTGTTCACCTTCGGTGACAAAGCTCCGGCGACTGTCGATTGGCAGACACCGAAAATTAAGACTGAAAGGACTAACGGCAAGCTGACGCCTTTTTTCATAGTTGTATGCTGAAATGGAGGCACTGGAGCTCAGTATTCGCCACATCGGAGGCGATCGTACCGTTGGCGTTGCCTACCGCATTCACAGGTGGGAATCGAGTCTGTCGTCCCGGAAAAGATTAAACACCGACCTGAAGAACGCCGCGTTTTTCTCGTCCGAACTGCCGGATTCGCAAGCCGAGTGGTGTATGACTTTCTGGTTCCGAGAATCTGAAATCGCAATTTCATCTGGCTTTTGTCTTAACTGCCGGTTTCCTCGTTTGATATCTTTCTGGTCGATGAAGGTTCATCTAGTCGACGGCACCTACGAGCTGTTCCGCCATTTCTTTGCGGTGCCGGCCGTAACGGATGCGAACGGCCAGGATGTCGGCGCCGTGCGCGGCGTGCTCGGAACCGTTCTGTCAATGCTCGAGTATGGCGCGACACACATTGGGATAGCAACCGACCATGTCGTGGAATCGTTTCGTAACGGCCTGTATGCCGGCTACAAAACGAGCGAAGGTGTACCGCCGACGTTACTGGCGCAGTTTCCGATCCTCGAGCGCGCGCTGCTTTCTTTGGGTGTGGTTGTCTGGCCGATGGTCGAGTTCGAAGCAGATGACGCCCTCGCCTCGGCGGCTGCTAAGGCCGCGCGTGAATCCGCGGTCGACCAAGTCGTGATCTGCACACCCGACAAGGATCTCGGGCAGTGCGTAGTGGGCACGCGCGTCGTGCAACTGGATCGCCGCCGCGGCCTCGTTCGCGATGAGGCCGGCGTCATCGCGAAATTCGGCGTCGTGCCGGCGTCGATTCCGGACTACCTGGCCTTGGTCGGCGACAACGCCGACGGCTTTCCGGGCGCGTCCGGATGGGGCCCGAAAGCCGCGGCACTCACCTTGTCGCGGTATGCCCACCTGGAGGCCATTCCCAAGGACTGGCAGGCGTGGCATCCGTCAATCCGGAAAGCGCGCTCACTGGCTGCGACCTTGTTTGAGGCCTGGAACGACGTTTTGCTGTATCGCACACTGGCGACACTGCGGTTGGATGTCCCGACCTTCGACACGGTCGATGCGCTCCGCTGGACAGGGCCGAGCAAGGACTTCGAGGACTGCTGCCGCCGTCTTCAGTCCCCCGACCTTTTCGCCCGCACGTCCCGTTTGGGTAACATTCCTTCACCGACCAGCAAATGAACGGTTCGATTAAAAGCGATCAATGCTGACCCCGAAGTAGAGTAGTTGCAACAACCATCCACATAACCACGCAAAAAAATATGACTAATGAAGAACTCCGCGAATTAAACAAAAAACGCAGAATCCATCAAATCTGTTGGGTTACGCGCAACTTAGAAGAAACCATGAAGGCATGGGTCGAAAACTTAAAGATCGGCCCTTGGACGGTACTCACTTTCACCGAGAAAACTCTTAAATACTTAGAAGTTGACGGCAAACGGGTTACTGAACCGTTCAAATTTTTGATTGGTATCAGCTGGATCGGGGACATTCAGCTCGAATTGATCGAACCGGTCTACGGTCCGATGATTTATGAGGCGTTTCTCCAGAAGCACGGAGAAGGTTTCCATCATATCAAAGAGTTTGTCAGTCAGGACAACATCGATCAGGTATTACAGGAATACCGCGAAAAGGGCATCGAAGTCACTCAGACCGGACAGTTCAAAGAAGATTTTCACTACTACCTCAACACCGAACCAAAACTGGATTTCGTATTGGAATTGGGAAATTGCCCGATCCTGAACCTCTCCAAAGAGGAGTGCCCCATCTATCCCCCAGAACCGGCGTAACCACTGTGATGATGCTGGCGGCCCTCGGCGAGTTAGGGAGTTTCGTCTGTGGTGCAATCACCACAGACCTACTCCCTAAAACGTCTTTACTCCATTGACGGGCAACCTAACTCCGTAAAGAGAGGTAGTTCCACATATATACAGATAATTTCGCTTAGCTCCGCCGAAACAAACGTTCGCGACTACTTCAGGCACGCGTATCTTACCCAGCAGGGTGCCATCCGGATGATAGCAATGGACTCCGTCGCCAGCACTTGTCCAGATTCTCCCTTCTGTATCGACGCGCAGCCCATCAAAGCAGCCGACCGTACAATCTGCAAATACTCCTTCATGCTTCAGTTTTCCGCCATCAACTGAGAAGCAACGAATATGCACTGGCCCATCCGGCCGATGACTCCGTCCAGTATCAACTATGTAAAGCAGTCGCTCATCAGGCGAAAAAGCGATACCGTTGAGCTGAACGAAATCATCCGCGACGATAGTCAGCTCCCGTTTCTCCGGTTCCAGTCTGTAAACATAGTTACCCGACTGTTCGCTGTTTAAGCGATGCCCCTCATAGTCCGAATCGATTCCATAAGTTGGGTCGGTGAACCAGATCGAGTTATCTGATTTGACTACAACATCGTTCGGGCTATTCAGGCGCCGTCCATCGAATTGATCCGCTAAGACGACCACCGTTCCGTCAATTTCAGTTCGGGATATCCGGCGATTACCTTGCTCGCATGTAACCAGACGACCCTGGCGATCAACAGTGTTCCCATTGGAAAATCCGGCTGGATGACGGAATACTGAGACCGCCCCACTGCACTCGTCAAGGCGCAGCATGCGATCGTTTGGAATATCGGACCAAATCAAAGAACGAGCGGCCGGAAAGTAGGCTGGCCCTTCCGCCCATCGAGAGCCGGAATACAGGATATCTAGCGCTGCAGTGGAAACGAATAGCCGATCAAATCGAGCATTCAGTGTTTCAAAACAATTCGAAGGCATACCGAGTCTTTATGTTGTCTTGTGATGGCACGCCGAGTTCAGAGAGAGACTTTGAACAGAGCGCCGCAAAGATCTTTTTTTTGCGCCTACGGAGCGCGTTCCTTTTTTGACCTTTGTGTTCCGACCTATTTCAGCATCTCTTTCACCTTTTCCGCGATGGCGGTCCCGAGTTTTCTCTCGGACTCGGCGGTGAGATGCAGGCCATCGATACCATCCGTTGAAATTACGGACCCAGCATTTAAGAATCCGGCGCCACCCATCTTGGCAACCGCTTCGTACAGGTCCGGCAGTTGCCGTGACTTTTCCACGCCGCCCTTAAACATGGGTCCGAAGATCGGTCCGCTGTTGATACTCGGATTCAGTGGAGGCGGACAGATCAATAAGACCTTTGGATTTTTGTAGCTCGTGCCGACGCCGCCATTCAGGGTATTTACCAAATCGATCAGGTGAGCCGCGCCGATGGCGATGCGCAGCGGAGTTCGATTGAACACCGGCTTAAGATCATTGGTTCCCAGCATGATAACCACGAGATCGACCGGCAGATGCGAGGCCAGGCAGGATTGCAAATACGCACTGCCATCCAGTTGCGCGCCACTAATTGTTGCCCCTGGATCCAGGGCATCTGTAGTCCGGCCGTCCAAGCCTTCTTCGATCACCTGATAGTTGCTACCCAGTGCTTTCTGCAGAGCGCCCGGCCAGCGGTCGTCGAAATCATATCTTGCGCTCGGAGGATTGGGGTTTGGCACCCAACCGTACGTAATTGAGTCGCCGTAAGCCACGATTCTAAACGGTTGCGCATAGCAAGAACCGCCCAAGACAAACAATAAGAGAGGGAGGAACAGTCTTTTCATGTGATGAGGCTGCGTAACACACCTTTTTTCTAGATCAAGATTTGCTTGTGGCTTCAGACGCGCCAAAGCCGCGGTTCTCCCCGAGGGCAGTTCTTCGCGGCCTTTTGAGCTCTCGGTCTTTAAAGGAGCTCCGTCTGCGGCATAGCCGAGAGCCAGTTTAAAATTTTCTCCAAAAAAGGTTGCGTGAATATCTCGCTCGATGCATTGTCCCTTTCCTCAAAAACGCGGGGTGGAGCAGCCTGGTAGCTCGTCAGGCTCATAACCTGAAGGTCGCGGGTTCAAATCCCGCCCCCGCAACCAAACCTTAGGGATGCTCTACAGGGTATACCTATTGCGGAACTCAAGCGGTCTTAGATACATCGGTATCTCCGAAGATGTTCTTCGTAGACTGAGTGACCACAATGCCGGCAAAAGCCAGTGGACCAAATCACGCAGACCCTGGGAACTGATCTGGCAAAGCCGCCCACTCTGCTTAAGCGACGCTCGCAAGCTAGAGAATTTGCTAAAACGCCAGAAGGGTGGTGACGGCTTAGAATCGCTGCTCACTTTCTGGGCCGACTCAGGCTCATAATCCCGCGGCCGCGGGATCGCGGGTTCAAATCCCGCCCCCGCAACCACTCTTAGGGATGCTCTATAGGGTATACCTGTTGCGAAACGCGATCGGCCTTCGGTACATCGGCATCTCAGAAGATGTTCTGCGCAGACTGAATGATCACAACGCTGGCAAAAGTGGATGGACGAAATCGCGCGGACCTTGGCAACTTGTTTGGCAAAGTCGCGCTTTATCATTAACTGAGGCTCGCAAGCTTGAGAATTTACTAAAGCGCCAAAAAGGTGGCCAGGGACTAGAGTCTCTTCTAGCACTCTGGGGCGAAGACTCGTCAGGCTCATAATCCCGCGCCCGCGGGATCGCGGGTTCAAATCCCGCCCCCGCAACCAAACCTTAGAGGCATTCTGCCTGTTTTGTCTGCACCGTAAGTCCCTTATACGGAGGGAATTCTTCAAGAAAAGCGACTCGGAGCTGTCGCTTCCCGCTGTTTCGATGGCCTTCTGCGAATTCGGAACTATTGGTGACTAAATTCGACTATTTCGCTCAAATTTTGTACAATTTTTGAGCAACGATTTTGCCAATTTTTGTGCAATTTCAGGTCACCACGATGGCAAAATCCCGCGTCATCCGGCTTTACAACGTCCTTCGCATTCAGCGGCGTTTATCTGATGTTCGGTTAAGCCAAAGTGGCATATTCAATATCTCACCGCATCAGCTCATCGAGTACAGCTTTCACGCTGTCTGCTAATGATAGGTTTGTGGTGTCAAGTATCTTGCAGCCAGCGTCGATAGCTTCCTGATGTAGGTAGCGAGCCCAGGCGATCATGTTTTCGTTAGCCAGCTCTGACTGAACTCTGCCGTGAGTCAAGCGATGAATGCGGGTAGAGTCATTACATTCAACGCAGAGCACACGCGCGTTCTCGATCGTAAAAGCGGTGAGAGCCTCCTGAATAAAAGCGATTCGCATCTGTCCTTCAAAGACAACCCCTTTACCCGATCCGAGTATAGGAGCAATTCTCTCGAACCACTGGAGAGTCATGGCTCGCTGCCAGGCTCCTCCAGGCTGATGGCCAGTTCCAAAGGAGGCCATGACATCTGCCGAAGGCACCCCAATGGTATCAAAGCGAAAAACCGAGATCGAAGGATGAGCCGCCTCGATTGCTTTAGCTATGGCTGTTTTTCCAGAGCCCGATGCACCCGTCATGATGACCAACGGCATCACCTGATCTCCTTTCTGAACACCCAAATGTTTTCTGTGGCCGCCAGCATTAATCAACACTGTGACAAATAACGAGCAAGAAAGGGTGACAATTAGCAGTCAAAACAACAGCCAGAATGTTGCGAATCGTTTTGCCATAGAGTTTTGCCCGCTATTTGGCTTAGTCGCCGACTCCTGACGGCATCGTCTACATCAATCGGGCGATATATAACGAATCCAGGCTTGTCTCAGAATGAGATAATTCGTTGTCAGTTTGAGACAGGTGGTCTTTGGGACTGGGATCTGTTGTAGTCGAAACAGCGGCAAGTGCCCCTTTTAGCCCGTGGCATGTAACTTGCCTTTCAAGCCTGGAGCGAAATCCCCCAGAACCATGCGTGGTTTATTTGGATCTCTCAAATACACTGCACGGCTGCTGATCAAGTCGCCGGGGTTTACTGTCACCGCTGTGCTGATCCTAGGGTTCGGAATCGGCCTTAATACCGCGATTTTCAGCTTGATCAATGCGGTCATTCTAAAACCGCTACCTTATCCGAATCCGGAGCGGCTGGTTTGCGTTCTTCAGCCCCAGGACGGCCGGCCGATGGGGTTCGATTATCCCGGCTTCGTTGATACAGTTGCCACCCAACACAGCTTTGAGTCATTCGCTGTAGCGTATCGGGACAACATCGACCTAAGTGGCAACGGTCAGCCGGAAAACTTAGAAGTCGATTTTGTTTCCCCCAGCCTGTTTAAAGTGAGCGGTCTCCCAGCTGTTCTCGGCCGCGTGTTCAATGAACAGGAGGATATACCAAATGGGCCGTTCGTTGCGGTTCTCAGTGAGAGTTTTTGGAGGAGTCGGTTTCAATCCGATCCTAAGATCATCGGAAAGAATCTCACGCTTAGCGATCACAGCTTTCAGGTGATCGGAGTCGTCCCCACACAAGTATGCGACTGGGGTCCGCCTAGCGCCGATGTTTACCTTCCGGCCAATACCATTACCCCGCTCGGATTCTTCCGACTTGAGGCTCGGGACATCCATCGTTTCCTTGGCGTCGGCCGATTGAAAGCCGGGATCAGTGTTGCTGCAGCGCAAGCCGATCTCGAGGTTATCCATAAAAACCTGTTAGCCAGGTATCCAGATACCAATAAAGGCTTTGGAGTTCTCGTTACGCCCATGCTCGATCGCATGGTAAAAAATTATGCGGTAACCACCTGGCTCTTAGGGGCGGCAGTTGGCTGTCTCCTATTGATTTCGTGTGCGAATGTCGCCAATCTTCATTTTGCCCGCGGTCTGCAGCGTCGCCGGGAAATCATGATTCGAGCTGCCCTAGGGGCAACGCGATGGCAGTTAGTAGGCCGACTCCTCATCGAAACACTATGCCTATCGATTGCGGGCGGGATGCTCGGTCTCTTGATTGCTCTGAGCTCTGTAGCCACGATAAAAAGGCTAAGTCCGCCAGACTCGTTCCGTTTCCAGGAATGGAGCATCGATTTGAATGCGATGGTGTTTGTCTTGGGGATAGTCTTCCTGACCGCGCTGGTTTCGGGGCTCCTTTCTGCTTTGAGGTTGTCCCGGATGAGTTTGGTCCCAGCGCTGAAAGATGAAGGTGATCGCGCCGGGACGCGTGGAGCACAGAGCCATCGCACCCAGTCCGCTCTGGTCTGTGCGCAGGTGGGGCTTGCCTGCGTCTTGTTAGTTGGGGCGGGTCTGCTAATTCGCAGTTTCCAAGCCGCCCAGGAAATCCCGCTGGGTTTCAACCCGCATCACCTCCTTACAATTAGAGTCATGTTGCAAAGTGAGAAATACGAAAAGAGTGGAGCGCAGACTCGGGCTTTCTTTGATGCACTGTTCACGAAAATTCGCCGGCTACCGGGAGTTACCGACGCCGGGATGAGCGATTTGCCGCCAATGAAATTCGATGAGTGGTTGCATCCTTTCACCGTCGACGGTCAGCCGGAGCGTGACCCCGATCATCAGCCATCTCTTGTCTGGCAACAGATTTCTTCAAATTTTTTTCGAACCATGCAGGTTCCTATCCTTCAGGGTCGCGACTTTGACCCCCAAGATACGGTGGACAAACAGAGCGTGATCATTGTCGATGAATCCTTGGCCGAACACTTCTTCCCCAATCAGAACCCACTGGGACAGGGCATCAGTATGCAGGATGAGGGACATGGTGTTAGGGATTGCACAATTGTCGGGGTGGTTCCGCATCTCCGCTACAAAAGCCCCGGACAAGCGGAGAACAGTTTTCAGGCGTATTTTCCCTATAGCCAATGGTACTATGACGGTGAATTCCTGATCTTACGGTCCAAAATGGATCCGGCCGCATTAGTACCAGCGGTTCGCGACGCGGTCGCATCGATTGATCCCGGCGTACCGATCTTCGATGTGAATACCT
>JAFAZK010000043.1 GCA_019239825.1 Verrucomicrobiota bacterium
CGAGCATATTGGTGTAGCCATGTGCTGGGTAAGACAGATCAGCAGCTCCGTCAAAATGATAAGGCCGTTTGGGAGCCTCGCCCCACCGAAATGGCCCCTCCTAGCGCCTAGATTCCAGCTCCCAAACTGATTACTGCTTACTGATTACTGCTTGTTAGTCAGTCAGTCGTGTATACGCCGCCGCTAGCAGTAAAATGATGGCGCCATAAAGGATCTGGCGAACCGACTCGGGTACGTCTAGCAGGGTAAGAATGCTGTTCAGCACGGTCAGGATCAGTGCCCCGACTATGGTGCCGGAATAGCCGCCTCGGCCGCCGAAGATCGAGGTGCCACCGATGATTACTGCTGCTACTGACGGCAAGAGATAAACTTCTGCGAGTCTGAGCTCTGCGGAATCGGTGCCTCCCACGATAATCAGGCCGGCCACGGCGGCAAGCAGCCCACACGTGACATAATTGACCAGCAGTATTCTCCAAACGCGGATACCCGCCAAGGTGCATGCTTTGCTGTTATCCCCGACTGCGTACAGGAGCCGTCCAAATCCCGTGCGGCGCAATACGAAAATCAAAATAATTGCGATCGGCACCCAAACAATCAGGTCGTTTGGAATACCACCTAAGAACTTTCCGGCGCCAAGGTCCTCAATGAATTGTGGTACTCGTGGCGCTTCGGCCATCTTTTTCTGACTATAAACGACAAGCATTCCTTCCGTCATCAAACCTGTCCCCAAGGTCATCACCAAAGGTTGTACCCGGAGAAGCGCGACGCCGATTCCGTTCAGCAAGCCCACAACAAGGCCAACGGCAAGTCCATAGAGTATCGCCGGCGCGACTCCGAGCGTGGAATGAGTTGCCATGAGGTAAGCGGAAGCAGTCGCCACGCTCGCGACCGAAAGATCGATTCCGCCGGTTAGCATGACCAAGGTCTGGCCGGCAGCGACGATCCCGAGGGGCGCCGCGAACAGCATCATGTTGGATATCCAAATGGCGTTGACGGTGCCGGGCCTGGCCAGCTGGATACCGGCCACTAACACCAAGAGCAGCAAGGTCAGCGCAACAATCGTTTGGGTGCGCAGCAGCGATACCAAGCGACTGCCGGTGATACCGGCCCTAACGCGCGAAAACGGGGTTTGGGAGCGCTCGCTCATTTACGGTGTCGCTCCATCTCCACGAATCCGCCAACCATCACGATCACGACGATCAGTGTACCTTGAATCACTTGGCCGAAATTGGGATCGATATTCAAGAAGATCAGATCGGTGGGTATTAACGTGAGCACGAATGCAGCCAGCACCGGGCCGAGCATTCCGCCACGCCCGCCGGCCAAGCTGACTCCTCCGACAACGACGGCTGCTAATCCGCTCAAGGTGTAATAGACCCCTGCCAACGGCGCCCCGATTCCGGTGGTCATGGTCAGGCCCAGGCCGCCCACGGCACTGAACAAACCCGAGAATACGTAAGCGGCAAACCGGGTACGGTTGATGTCGACGCCGCTCCGGAAGGCCGCGATGCGGTCGCTGCCGATGGCATAGAGCTGAAGCCCAAGCTTGGATCGGCGCAAAGGAATCCAGATCGCACCAACCGCAACTGCAAGCAGCACTAAAGCGTTTGGTAACCAGGTTGTAAATAGCGTCCCCGTTCCGAGATTGAGGAATTCTTGCGGCGCGCCGCCACCTGGTTTCTCGAGGATCACCAGCGCGACCCCACCCCAGATAAATCCGGAAGTCAGGGTCGCCACGACGTCAGGGATTCGAGACATTATCACGATCAGGCCGTTCAAGGCGCCAATGGCTGCGCCCGCGAGCAGAACTGCCACCGCCAAGAGCAAGGATTGCGGGAAACTCGCTTTCTCCATGGCGCTCGCCGCCAACACATTGGCAACCGCCATTGCTGACCCGATGGAAAGATCGATCCCGCCGGAGATCACGACAACGGCTTGGGCCGCCGCGGCAAAGGCAAGAGGCAGAGCTCCCATCGCTAGCGATTGCAGATCGAAATCAGAGAACTGAGGATGAATAGCTACCGTGATCGCGAGAGAAACGATGAGTAGGGCGGGCATGAAAAACAGCCCTGGATCGCGCCGCAGCGAACGCCGGAGCCGTGTTCCGAGACCGATATTCTGAGCAGCGGAGAGGGACATTAGCGATGACGCACCTCCAGAAAATCACAGCACGGAAAAGCCACAAAGCGGCATAGCCGTAACCAAACACAGGGAATCCGACGCAAGAACGCAAAGACGAAGACAAATTCCACACCAAGGCCACAAAGGCCGCAAAGATCTGAGACAAAAGCTGCCTCTTTGTGGCGTTGCCGTAAAAAATCATTTCCTCTGATATCTCCCGTAAGAAACCTCCGACTCCGGGTCCTCTTGGCCGACGAAGCCAAAGGGCGAGATGGGGCGAAGTCTGCTTGTGACCTTTCCGTATTGTGGATTTTTTTCACTTTAAAGAGCTTCATGACGACGAAGCGTCCACCGACGGGGCGAGCCCGTGGGCGGAGCGCAACAGCGTAGCTTCATCGGCTTCAGACACTGGCATCTCAGCGACAACGCGCCCGCCGAACAGCACGATCGTGCGGTCGCAAGCCAGCGGAATCTCCGGAAGCTCGGAGGTAAAGAGCAGCACCGCCGAACCCGCTGCCGCGATTTCACGGACCAACGCGTAGATTTGTCGTTTGGTACCAATGTCGATGCCGCGAGTGGGATCAAAACAGAGCAAAATATCAAAACCGCTGGCGAGCCAGCGGGCGATCACGACCTTCTGCTGATTGCCGCCGCTTAACCGGCGCAATTCTGATCCCGCACGAGTATCGATCTGGAGGCGTTTGATTGCCGATGCTACCCGTTTTCGCTCCTCGCTAATCCTGATCGGACCCCAGTTCCGAATCCGACCGAATACAGGCAAAGCGATATTTTCCGGAATCGGCCGTTGTTGCAACAGAGCTAATAACCGGTTGGCCGGAATGAGCACGACCCCGGCTGCGATCGCATCTGCAGGATGGCGAAGTCTCAATTCCTTGCCATGAGCAAGGATGGCGCCTTCGTCGTAGCGGTGACTTCCCGCGATGCAATCGAATAGTTCTTCCTGTCCCTGGCCTTCTAGTGCGGCAATTCCCAGAACCTCACCTGGATAGAGTTTGAAGGAAACGTCGTTGACCTGCGGAGCGCGACGGAGGCCGCGCACTTCCAGCGCTGGTTGCACGTCGTCTGCCCGTAGGCGGGGGATGCGTGTAGAAGGCGCGGAGGCGACTGCTCGAGCGGTTTCGGCCCCGAGCATGAGCGCTACGATACGCTCCTCGCTTCCGTGCGCGCGTTCCGTGACACCGGCCGTAACCCCATCGCGCAAAACCGTCGCCCGATCGCACAGGGCCGATACCTCGGCCATGCGATGGGAAATGAAAATCACTGCGTTGCCTCTTTCGCGCCAACGCTTCACCATCGCGTAAATCTGTTCAGAAAGGTCAGCGGGAAGAGAAGCGGTAATTTCGTCGAGCAGCAGGACTGCGGGTTCCCAAGCGAGTGCGCGAGCGAGATCGATGAGACGCAACGTCGGGTCAGGCAGATCACGGACCAAGAGGCTGAAATCGAGCTTGCTGACGCCGAGCTCTGCCAACCACTTGCGTACCGCGTCGACGGGAACGCCTGCCAGGCCCATATTCTGTGTGACGGTCAGGTCGGACACGAGCGCGGGATCTTGATACACTGAAACAATTCCGGTGCGGCGTGCTTCTGCCGGGGATCGAAACGAACGGGCTGCGCCCTTCACCAGAATCTGACCGCCATCTGCCGGAAAGACGCCGGTGATGATTTTGACCAATGTGCTCTTTCCGGCGCCATTTGCTCCCATTAGGCCGTGAACCTCGCCAGGGCGCACCTGTAGCGAGGCGGCTTTGAGCGCAACAACGGAATCGAATTTTTTGGCGACATCACGGGCTTCAAGAAGAAGTGGCGCTCCGCTCATGGAATTCGGAATCGGTTATTAAAGAAACTCTCGGCCAAACATATCGTTCTCGAAAAGCTTTTCGTAGGGTGGAATCGATTTCGTGGACAGGTCTGATGAAGGTTTTGTCCTGAAGGGACTAGGGGACTGAGCCCGGGTTTTAACCCCGGGAATCATGTCCCATAAACGCCCCGCCCTGAAGGGGCAGTAGATAGGTGTAATCGATAGTTCGTTTCGCGAGCCTCTTTCTACCTGAGCTTTGGTTCTGTCGCCCCTTCAGGCGACGGTTCTTTTTAATCGTACCTGGGGTTAAAACCCCGGGCTGAATCCTTAGGTCCCTTCGGGAAAAAAGCCCGGATACCTGTCCACATCTTCGACCCACTTCAGAACACCTTTCGAGGACGAGGACGAAAGACCGATCATCGACTCATGTGGATAGCATACCGGAAGCGTCGCCGACCCAGAACGTCACAGTACGGAAAGTACGTAGATCACAAAGGTCTAGACCAAGAACTCATCTTTAGTTTCTGTCTTCGTGTCCTTTGTGATCTTTCCGTATCGTAGATTTTTCTGTCTTGCGATGGACGGTCACCCCCGGAGCCTTTATTCGCCCGGCCCTTTGCAGGCTTTTTCCTGGTCAAGGGTATAGTGCGTATATGGGTCGACCGGACTGTAAACGGGGTAATTCGGATCCACCTTTGGGTCGTAGAGAGACTTCAGCCATTGCTGACCTTCATCCGTTGTACTGTCGTAGACCTTCGGCGTGAGATGGGTAACCCGCTCCACCTTTTTCCCATCCAGAACGTCCAGGGCGATACTGAGGCCGGCTCCGCCCACGGCTGGCGGATTGGTTACGTTGATTCCAACGAGGCCGGCATCCTTCATTTCGATCTCCTGGCCCATGAAGCCATTATTGTCGGCGCCGACGATCGGCACGTATTTGAGGTTAGCGGTCTTGTAGGCATCGACGACCGCTTTATCTATCCCTGAAGTCCAGATTCCATCGATCTGTTTGCCAGAGCTGATCAGGTTTTTCGTTTCCTGTGCAGCTTTATCGGGCGACCAACCAGTGAAGACAGATGCCACAACCTTAATATCGGGATAGTTCTTGAGCGCTTCGGTGAAGCCCTCGTGACGGTCGGCATCGGCGGGCACGCCGTCAATTCCGCGCATCTCGACGACATTGCCCTTACCGCCGAGTTTCTTGAATAGTGCCTCAGCCCCGAGGCGGCCGTAGG
Organism: Verrucomicrobiota bacterium; assembly: GCA_019239825.1. Classification (GTDB taxonomy): domain Bacteria; phylum Verrucomicrobiota; class Verrucomicrobiia; order Chthoniobacterales; family JAFAMB01; genus JAFAVN01. The sequence continues at coordinate 5,176 of JAFAZK010000043.1, forward strand.
CGGTTTGGTCATTGGTCACAACATAGGCCGACGGTGCATCGACGGCCTGATCCACAGCGACTACCACGATGTGCCGATCGGTTGCTTGTTTAATTACGGGATCCAGGGCTTTGCGATCCGATGGGTTGACGATGATGATGTTCACGCCGGCCGAGATCAGGTTTCGCAGATCAGCGATCTGCTCGGATGGTCCACCATTACGGTTGGCCAGGATGACTTTCGAAACCTTACCTGATGCCAGGGCTTCTGCTTTGATCGAGCAGACCATTTCCTCACGCCAACCGTTCCCGACTAGTGTATTAGAAACGCCAACTACATACTTCTCGGCCGCCGGGGCAGGATTAGCCGCGGACATAACAGCGCCAAGAAAGAGGGGTAAATAACTGCTGACTTTGCTCATGGATTGAGACTTAGCTTGATTGTTCGAAGGTTGATGGGGGGAGCGATCTTTGTCGAAAACGGACCACGATCGCGGATTAGCGATCATCGCAAAAAAATGCATTCCCTGTCAAACCGGCTCTTTAGGACACGGGGAATATAACAGCAAGCAAAGATCACAAAGACCACAAAGGGAAGGAGCCGGAATCCAGGAGCCAAGAGGACAGGGGTGGACCAAGCGCAAGTGCCAAGGGAAAGTAAACAGCATCCAGAAAGATCCGGACGTAGCATATGCCTTGGCACTGATTACTGATTACTCCTACTTCGCCGGGCGGCGCGTACACCGACCGCACACCTCCTGGCTCCTGATTCTGGCTCCTGACTCCTTCCCCTTTGTGTCCTTTGCGATCTTTCCGTACTGTAAACCCTGCAGGTTGATTTCCCCCAATGACGCTATCTAACAAGACGGCAGCTGTAACCGGCACCGGATTCATCGGTCCGGTTCATGTCGAGGCGCTGCGCCGCCTCGGGATTCGTGTAAAAGGCATACTTGGTAGTTCGCCGGCCAAGAGTGAAGCGGCGGCTAAACAATTGGGACTACCAAAAGCGTACGCCAGCTATGAAGAGATACTTTTCGACCCCGAGGTCGAAGTCATCCACATCACGACACCCAATCGTCAGCATCGAGACATGGTGATCGGCGCACTGGATGCCGGGAAACATGTGGTTTGCGAAAAGCCGCTTGCTACTAACTCGATAGAGACCTCGGAGTTAGTCAAGCGAGCACAGGAGCACCCGACGTTGGTCACTGCCGTCAATTACAACGTCCGATTTTATCCTCTCGCTCTCCATGCCCGGCATTTGCTGCAGACCGGCACCATCGGCCGCGTGTTACACGTAAGGGGCGGGTATATACAGGATTGGCTGCTGAAAGACACAGACTGGAACTGGCGACTGCTCGCAGAGGAAGGCGGCGAACTGCGGGCAGTGGGCGACATCGGAACCCATTGGATGGATCTGATCTTGTTTATAACCGGTTTGCAAATCGATTCGGTCTTCGCGGATCTGGCGACCCTGATTCCTATACGACAGCGGCCTAAAGTAGCCGGTGCAACTTTCCAGGGGACTGGCGGACAACCGGACGAGCAGAAGCTCGTCCCTACCACCGAACCGACCCGGATCGAGACAGAGGATTGGGGATCGGTACTCTTCCGGTTCGCTAACGGTGCGCGGGGCGCAATGTCTGTTTCCCAGGTTACCGCCGGCCGAAAAAATCAAATCACCTTTGAAATATCCGGTTCGGAAGGATCGTTGGCCTGGGATTCAGAGCACCCGAACGATCTCTGGCTTGGGCACCGAGATAAACCGAACGAGCTCTTGATCCGGGATCCCGCCCTGCTTGCACGAGATATCCGCTCTTTTGCCAACTATCCCGGCGGCCACAACGAAGGCTTTCCAGACACCTTCAAGCAACTTTATCGTGCGATATACGAATACCTTGCGGCGGGTGATTTCGCGCGCCCAAAAATCTTCGCAGGATTCGAGGATGGTCACGAGGAGCTGCTGCTTTGTGAGGCTATACTCGAAAGTCACCGGACCCAAGCTTGGGTTTCGGTTGAAAAAAACTAATCCCATTAAGAACGCCGTGATCACCGGAAACGCCAACTGGAGGGGAGCCGCTTTAGCACGTAAACAAGGACCTCGCATGTTCTTGCCAGGGCGAGGAAGGCCAAAATATCGGGTTAAACAAGCGGGTCCCGCGAATCACCCGGCGCGATGTTTCACCCATGTGTTCCGGTTCGATAATTTAGTCTGCGCACCGAGATTAGAACCGCGTGTTTCGGACATTCGCGGGAGCCGTTTGTTTAAAAGGATTTGTGGCCATATGCGCGCCGAGAGAAACAGGGTGGTTTCTTTGGATGCGATCCAAAGCGGCTCCCCTCCAGGCGCCGTCAACGCTGGGAACGCCGTAAATGCGCGGCCGATTTGCTAATGGCGCAGCAAGCAAAACAGAGTTTTGATAAAATCCTCATATGCAACTTGGATTCGTAACTGCGATTGTGCCGGAGTTGTCTTTGGAAGATGTCCTGTCCCTTGCTGCCGCAGAGGGATTTCGATGTGTTGAAGTGATGTGCTGGCCGGTGGGCAAGGCGGAAAGGCGCTACGCCGGGGTTACGCATCTGGATGTCACTTCATTTGGTGAACGTGAAGTCATCGGGACACAAGAACTAACCGCTAAATACGGAGTTCAGATCTCGAGCCTTGGCTATTACCCCAATCCGCTCTGTCCCGATCCAACTGAGCGGGCCACCTATGCGGATCATCTCCGACTCGTTATCGAAGCATCAGCCAGGCTTGGAATCGGCGTGGTGACGACGTTTATCGGGCGAGATCACGTCAAATCTTTTGAAGAGAATTGGAAGCTATTCGATTCGGTCTGGAAACCGCTGATCGCTTTTGCTGACGATCACAATGTCAAGGTGGGAATAGAGAATTGCCCGATGCTATTTAGCGAGGACGAGTGGCCGGGTGGTAAAAACTTAGCCATCTCGCCCGAAGTCTGGCGGCGCATGTTTGATGCAATCTCGAGCAAAAACTTTGGCCTCAACTTCGATCCCTCTCACCTGGTTTGGCAGAAGATCGATTACGTTCGAGCGATCCATGAGTTTAAGGATCGAATCGTTCATGTACATGCCAAGGATGACAAAACGCTTGCAGACCGGTTGTACGATCGCGGGGTTTTAGGCCTCGGTTGGCATAATCCTAAGCTCCCCGGATTCGGTGACGTTCAGTGGAATCAATTCTTCTCCGCGTTAACGGATATAGGGTATCGCGGGCCCGTCTGCGTAGAGGTCGAAGATCGCGCCTACGAATATTCGTTGGAGGGCCGGAAGACCGCTCTGCGCCAATCCCGCGGATTTCTGAAGCAGTTCGTTGTTTGAAGGGAAGACCGTGTGCTCCGCAAACATTTTCCAGTCGTTCGGAAGTCTCGCCCCACCAGATTTGCCAGCGATCCCTCCCGTCTCTCACGATCACAAATCACCGCCATCATCGGTTCCACTTTCTGCCGAATCAGGGTAAGATCGGGTCGTGTCTGATGATGTAACAGCGTTCGTTGAAGTAACCTTGGTCGGGGTCAGACCAGCCGTCCGCCGGGTGATTGCAATTCCATACGACCTCACACTCAACCGCCTCCATGCTGTCTTGCAACTGGTCATGGGATGGCAAGGACAGCAACCTCACATTTTCATCGGCGTAGACTTGATTGCTGCCAACCCGAACGAGGTTTCGATCTGGGATACCGATCCCGAAGACGAATCCGGGGTGATAGTGGACGATCTTCTACCCGTTATCGGAGCCGAGGCGATGTATTACTATGACTTCGACAAGGAGTGGCGTCACCGTCTGCGGCTTTTGGATCTTGATTTCCAGGCTGGCCCGGATGGCATGTTCTTGCTGGAAGGCAGAGGCCGATGTCCAGGAGAAGGCGCCGCACCTAAGGTAAAATCGACAAGCCGGAAGAAGTCGACAAAGGTCGGGAACAAAAGGGCACAAGCGAAAGCTTCTCCTCTGGACGTCTCGGCGATCAATTACGAGCTCGATCGCCTGAACCGTCGTTGGAAACGAACACGTCGTCGTGCAGCCAAGAACGCCAATTGGGAATTGATTTTACTGGACACCGCAAAAATTCGCGCCGGTTACCTCGAGGATCTTCAGAGCGTCAGAAATCGCATCTTGGCGATCGAAGACGAGCTTGCCCAGAATGAGTCCCGCGATGTGCCCGAGTTTCGCCGCTGCGTTAACCTGGAGTTTGGCGCGCGATTCTCTGTTATGCGCGAGTTGCAACAGGAGATTGATTGGCTAACGGCTCGCCTCGCGCTGGTCCAAAGGCTGATGCAGCACGGGATCCGACCCGTGGGAAAAGCCTACCTCCAGGCTCTCCGCATCGAAGCAGGCGAATCGCCTTATCCAGATTTTCCTCCGGAGCGTGACGAGGTTCCTCCGCAGACCGCCGCTGAGCCGGAAAATCTATTCGACCGCGAGACGATCAGGAATTTTATCTCTGAAGCCAGCGATGAATTAACTGAGGAAGAAATGGAATCGCTCACCGAGGATGTCCTGGAAGCAGCGGGCAAGCGAGACCTGGTATCGGAATGCAAGAGTCTTTATCGAAAGATCGTTTCGTTACTTCACCCGGATCGAGCAGGGGAGATGACACCCCAGAGAAAGGACCTATGGTTGCGCGCTCAGGACGCATACGCCGATGGTGACGTGCTCAGTCTGAGGTCGATCTTAGACCGATGCGGAGCCGGCAAACGTGACCAATACCTGACGTGCTCGGAAGTTATCGAGGCGATCGCGCAAGCCACGATCCAGCTTCAGGCCATCGAAATGTTCCGTGAACGAGAGACCAACGAGGCAAGTTGGAATTTCCACCAGTTGAGCGAGAAGAAACGCAAGAGTCGTCTCCGGAGAGTCACGAAAGACCTGGATGAAGAGGAAAAAAACTTGAGGATCCAGCTTACCGAGCTCCGGAGAGAATGCGAAAGCCTGGAAGACGAAGCTAAGGAATGGGAGGGCGACCAAGAAGGCGGTTCGATACAACTCGATTTATTTCGGTGAGCTGAACCGTTGCCGGGAGGGATCGCGTCCCCGCCATCCGTCTTTTTTCGGCAAGGCCAGGACATACTCGATCCCGAGTCAGAATATTTCGTCAATACCGAACCTATACCAGGCGCGACGCGTGCCCTCCCGTATCGGAGCCCCTAGGCCTGTACAGTAACTTGCCGTTGTTCGCCCAATCGCTCGACCCCTAATCTTACCACCTGGCCGGGCCGCAAGAAGACCGGGGGCTTCATACCCATACCCACGCCCGGCGGAGTTCCGGTGGCGATTACGTCGCCCGGGTGCAGAGTCATGATCCGGCTCAGATAAGTCACTAACGTCGCCACGCTGAACACCATCGTTTTGGTGGTACCGGACTGGCGCCGAACACCGTCAATCTCGAGCCAAAGCTGAAGGTTTTGTGGATCGGGTACTTCATCTTTGGTGACCAACCAGGGACCGATTGGTCCGAAGCTATCGAATCCTTTGCCTTTGTCCCAGGTTGGTCCCCGTTCTATTTGATACTCGCGTTCAGAGACATCATTCACCACGCAATAACCCGCCACGTGATTTAACGCTTCCGTTTCTGAAACCCGTCTGGCGGTTTGCCCAATCACCACCCCTAGCTCTACCTCCCAATCGGTCTTGGTCGAATCTGCGGGGATCTGGATCTCGTCGTTACAACCGCTGATACAGGTAACCCATTTGTTGAAGACCACCGGTTCTTTCGGGATTGCTGCCCCGGTCTCAGCGGCATGATCGGCGTAGTTGAGTCCGATGCCGATAAACTTGCCGACGGAACCGACACAAGGGCCGAGTCTGGGCTCCCCTGAAACCAACGGAAGCCGGGAAAGGTCGAGTGACCGCAGTCTGGCGACCGATTCGGCAGATAAAGCCGACCCGTTAACGTCGGCTATCACGCCGGACAAATCCCGTATTTTTCCGTTGTTATCGAGTAGCCCCGGCTTTTCCTGGCCCTTAGGCCCGTAGCGCAACAATTTCATGATAAGTTAAGAAGATTCGTGCGGTGTTATTGGCCGCAGCTTCGATTAGCGCGGTTTCGCGCAAGGCGCAAAGGCTAGAATTTAGGAGCTGAAATCTAGGAGCTAGGAGCCAGGAGGGTTTGGGCGGCTGGGCACGCCGGGCAAAAGGGGGCGCGTGCAGACCAAGTATGGATGGGACTTATAGGACACATGAGATCTACGTGAATCGTCTTATTAGTCCCATAAATCGTATAGGTCCTATCCCGCGCGCCATGAGGTGCCCTTTTTTTCCCAAGCGCATACGCCGGCACGCCCATCCGCCCACACGCAGTATTACCCCGTCCAACCCCCGTCAATGACGTGTATCTGTCCCGTCGTGAACGCGGACTCATCGGACGCTAGATACACCGCGAGTGCGGCAATTTCTTCGGGGCGGCCCAGGCGTCCCATCGGTTGCCGGGCTATGAAGGCGTCGCGAACCGCCGCCTCGGTCCTGCCTTCGGCCTGAGCTTGAGTGGCGATCCGCTGGGCTAGCGATGGGGAATCCACTGTGCCAGGGCAAATGGCGTTGCAGCGAATATTTTGTTTTAGAAAATCTGCAGCCACGGCCTTAGTGAGGCCCACCACCGCGGCTTTGGTGACGGCATACACAAATCGGTTTGGAACTCCTTTTACCGATCCTGCCACCGAAGACACGTTGATAATGGAAGCACCGCCCCGTGCGATCATTCCAGGCAGAAACGCTTTAATCAGCCGGAACATAGAACGGACGTTCAACGTCATTCCGAAATCCCAATCTTCTTCGGTACACTCCAGGATCGAGCCGGCATGCACGAAGCCGGCGCCGTTGAACAAGATATCGAGTCCTCCAATTCTCGCTGTGCACTCCGCGATCATGTCCGGTTTGGTTACGTCCAGACGAAGCGGTTTTACGCCGGTTACTTTCGCCAAGGCTCCTTCGTTGATATCTGCGGCGAATACTTGCGCTCCTTCTCTGACAAAGGCTTCCGCCGTAGCGCGTCCAATGCCTTGTGCCGCTGCCGTAACTAACGCGATCTTATTCGATAATCTCATCAGCGTTCCAGGTTCTAAGTTTCAAGTTCTAAGTTTTAAGTCAGAGGCCGATTATCGGCAAACATAGAACCTGGAACTTAAAACCTAAAACTTACAACCTCGTGGGAGTTGCCTGGCAAAATCGAACGAAGGTATCGCTGGGTTCTCCCAGCGCACCACTCGGTAACACCCAGAAAAAACCCCGCCGAACGTTCAGATTAGGGATTTGCAATATGCGCAGTTGTCCGGCGGCCACCTCATTCTTCACGCTCCAGCGGGATAGAAACGAAAAACCGAGGCAGTGAATGGTTGCGGTTTTAATAGCCTCGACGTCTGCCATTACGTATTGGTAAGGCAGGCGTTTCAGCTGGATGCCGGCTTTGCGGAGAGCAGTTTCGGTTACGGCTCTGGTCCCGGAGCCGGCTTCTCGCCAGATCAGCGGAATCCGGTAAAGATCCTGAGGACCGGTTACCGCTGCTGCCAGGCGCTGATACTGTGTGTAAGACTTGCTGGTCCCGGCAACCAGCACCAACTCGTCATCTACATACTTTTGCAGTCTTAGTCCGGCCGCCCGTGGATTGCCCTCTACCAAACCAAAGGGATAACTCGATTCCCGTACCGCTTCGAGTACCACGGCAGTGTTGTCGACCCTCAGTTCAATGCCGACATCCGGATAAACTCGGCAGAACTCTGCGATACAAGGAGGGATCACATGTGACGCGATGGTCAGGCTGGCGCCGAAACGCAGCTCGCCGCTAAGCTTTTTTTCTTGGTGAAAGGACGTCTCGATGCGCGCAAGCGTGTTTTGAACGTCTATTGCCAGATCATGCAACGTGTGACCGTGGCTGGTCAGCTTAACCCCGTGCGTGGACCGGGACAGCAACGGCTTGCCCACGACTTCCTCCAGCCGGCGCAAATGTGCTGTGACTGCAGGTTGCGATAAATGCAACTGTTTCGCTGCGTTGGAGATCTTTCCGGTTTGTGCAACCGAGAGGAAGGACCGGAGAAGTCGAAGATCGAGGTCGTTCGGATTCATTTTGTGGAAACTCTGTATTCAGAAGATCGGATAGTGAGGTATCAGCCAACCTGATAGCTCATCCAACTATATGATTATTTCGATCCGGTAAAAAGTGCGACTTCATGCGCATGCAATGGCGCAGTCGTCAATTTTGGGGCGAAGTTATTCTATCGATCGGCCTGGCCATCGGTAGTGCGTTTCTAGCCACAATTTCACCCTTTGATCATTTGGGCGGCATTTCGCTCGCCTTGATTCTTGGAATGCTCATCAAAGCGTTCTTTTTGAAGCGGAGTTCGCAAGCAGGGGGGCTCGGCTTTTCCGCTAAGACCTTACTTCGAGTGGGTATCGTTTTGCTCGGGACTCGGTTAGACTTTACTGTTTTGGCGGAGGCAGGGCTTCAGGTTTTGCTATTTGACCTTTTTATGGTGGTTCTCGGGGTCCTGCTTATTAGTACGGTGTTGAAGTGGGCTGGCTTCGAACCGACCCTGGCGGTGCTGGCTGCAGTAGGTAGCTCGATTTGCGGAGCGTCCGCGATCGCGGCTGCGGCTCCGGCGATCCGGGCAAATAAAGAAACCTCGGCGCTGGCCATCGTGGCCTGTACCTTGATCGGTACGATCGCGACGTTTCTAGTTATTCCTTTGCAGAGCTTCGTGGGTCTAGCTCCGCATAAATACGGCATCTTGGCGGGAGCAACCTTGCATGAAGTTGCTCAGGTTGCTGCTGCGCTGGCGCCAGTCTCTGGCGCCTTCCAGACAGGAATGGCAACTAAGCTGCTGAGGGTGGTCTTTCTGGTTCCGGTAGTCGCCCTGCTGCCGAGAATCTTGCCACGCTCCCACCGAGTCAGTACCGAAACGGACGACCCATTCGACAAGCTCAGGGCAAGCGGAAGCCATGCTAAGCCCCACGTTGTCCCATGGTACGTCGCCGGGTTCCTGGCTACCGGAGTCCTTGTTACAGTGGCCAGTTACTTACCTTCGTTTTTGCACAGCGCCGTTAATGTGGCGACAGCTCAACTCGTGCAACCCACCAATGTTCTAATCGGGGCGTCAATGGCGGCGATTGGGCTTCAGGTCGATTTCGCAGTCCTGAAAGAGCATGGAGCTAAACTGATTTTAACGGCGGGACTCGCATGGTTAGCGCTGTTTACGGTCGTTCTAACGCTATGCTGGTTGTGGTAAGGACAGCGTTAAAAGTTCTAGGTTCCAAGTTCGCCGACGATCGGCCTCTAACTTAGAACTTCGAACTTAAAACCTAGAACTTACAACCTACAACCCTCGGCGCCGCTCGCCGATCCATGGCGCGGCTCATCGGCCGATTCAGCCGCTGGGCAGAACTCAGCTTGCATCTAGGAGCTCGTGCCCTATCGTCAGGCTCAATTTGGGAGCGGAAGGGGAGTGAAACGTTCTTTGTGGTTGCCAGAGTAGTTGCGTTCTAGTCTGGAGAACCCGTTGCTGGGGGTTGATCCCCAAAACCCCGTCTTGGGGCATCCATCTATTTGGCTTTGCCAGCTGGGAGCTGGGGTAGTCTTTTCATGCTGATGGGGATCGCGTTTCTTAACGATCCATTTCCACGGGCGCTTCCCGTGATCCACCAGTGCGTCTTTTGTGTTTCCGGGCTGATTTTCACGCACACGTTTCGAGCGCTATACCATTTGAGGAATTGGAAGGACCTGCGGGGAACTACTTTCGCCCCAAAAGTAGCGTTAAGTTGTCTGACATTTGCGGTTGTAGAAACCATCGCTATCCATGCGGTCGCCTTCAATTTCATGGGCGCACTCCCGGACACAATCGTCCATTTTCAGGCCTCTTGATCATGGGGTCGATTCAGAACGCAGTGACTTTAGTCGCCTGGACTGCTCTTTATCTCGGATATCAATATCAGCGTCCTACTAGATGCGGAGCTTAAGGAAGCTCAGCTGCAGCGGCTCAGGAGTCAGATTAACCCACATTTTCTGTTTAACAGCCTCAATGCCATTCGGGCGATTGCTGGGGTAGACGCGGAATTAACTCGGGAGGCGGTTACGCAACTAGCGGAATTGATGCGTGCCGCTCTTGAGAGTTCCGAGGAAAAGGTGGTTACGTTCGATGAGGAGTTACGGATTGTGCAGGCATACCTGGGCCTTGAACAGTTACGGCAGCAGGACCGGCTGAGAATTGAAGCATCTATCAATGAAGAGTTACTAAACGCTGTGGTTCCACCGTTGAGTTGCGAAACGTTAGTCGAGAACGCAATGAAACACGGCGCACATTCCAGCAATCAGACCGGCACGGTGAGGTATGCTTTGACCGGTGATTGTTAGAGTGTCCGGTTTGAAGTGCGTAACCCAGGTTCTCTCAAAGTGGCAACCCGCAATAGTGGGACCGGATTGGTAAACGCGCGAAGGCGGCTTCAGCTGATCTACGGGCGAAAAGCGGCTCTCAGTTTGCGAATGAGTGAGCCGGGTGAGCTGATTGCGCTCCTCGTGTTGCCTCGCGTTGTCGGTGTATCATGAAGGCATTGATCGTTGACGTCGGACAGTGGGGTGTTCCTCCCTTCCAATCCTCGGCATAGCGGATGAAGTCGGCTTTCGGGAGATTGACTGCAATCAGGTGGTGAAGGCTTTGCCTAGGTCATCCGGGCGAATTCTTCGAGCAGGAAACGGATCAGATTGAAGGCCTGAAGCCCTTCGTGGGTAAATCTTTACCGCAGAACGGATTCTAGTGACCGCAATAATTCATCGGGTCCAAATGGCTTCCTGAGAAACTCGTGAAATCCAGCGGCAATCGCTCTTTCTCGTTCAACGATTTTCCCCATCGCGGTCATGGCGATCACCGGGGTTTTGTGAATTTCTGAATCCAACGCCCGAATGTTTCTGAGCAAGTCGAAACCGCTTCCGTCGGGTAGCCCAAGGTCGGACAACACGATGTGGGGATTGTGTTCGAGGACTGCCTGAAGGCCTTCGGCTGCATTGCTGACGCCGACGACGCGGGCTCCCCGCCGCTCAAGAAACTGGGTCAAAAAGGTCCTCGTATCGGGATGATCTTCCACGATCACAATCGTGACCGGATGGAGATCATCGAGAAAAGGCATACGGCGGCGGACGAAGAACAACGACACCTTGAGAAGTTCGAATCTGAGACAGGGATTGGCCGTCGGGGCTTGAGAGTGGCCCTGACTAAACGGCAGCCCGAGCACAGGAATATGAAGGGAGCTCAGAGGCCGAGCGACGAAAACCATCCCATGCCGGAAAGCGTGGCTGAATCTCGGGCACTGCAGGATTGAACCCATTGAGCGGAACGCTCTTCAGTTCCGCTTTTCGTCATCAATTACGACATCCATCTTTTCAATCGCTTCCGTGAGCAGGTCAGAAGCTTCGGAGACTTGAGCCGCCTCTGGTGAATCGATTGATTTCAGCTTCTCTTTAGCGGTATGCAGCTTAAAAACCGCGCCTAATACGCCCGAAGAAACCTCCTCCTCGAACATCCGCACGATACGCATGCGTTCTTGTTCCTTACCAACCAGCCGGCCCTGTTCGAATGAAGTCGAAGCTTTTGAGACGCCATCCAACATGATGTAGCCCAAATTGTGATTTGAGCGTACCAAGTGGCCCGGCTCTGCCGCAGCGGCTTTTGCGGTTCTGATCGCGATCGGAATGAATTTGGCGCTCGGATTATCGCCTTCGTTCGGGTTGCTGAAGTGACTATCGCTTTCTACGATAATTTTATCCGCCGGAATGGCCTTAATGTCCACTTCAGAGTAACCGGTACAGGAAAGAAATTGATCATTCCAAGCCACGAAACACTGACGATCGAAATCCACGATCGCCCGTGAGAGAGCGAACTCGTTTAGGTGAACGCACAACTTTTGCAAGCTATCGATGTCCATACGAAAAACAGGCTAAGGGAACGAGCGCCGAAGAGCTAATGCACAGGACAACCAACAGTTGGGCAGGTTAATACAAGCCAATTCGAATGGCAAGATTAGGATAATTTCATGGCGGCTCTCCTTCCGCCCCGGCGATGGCGTCAAATCGCCAAGAGCTCGATACCGTTGGTTGCCTCGCAGAGATAGCAAACAAGGTAAGGGTCGGCTCGGGTACTACCTTCAAATAATCGCGCAATATCGCCAGGAGCAGGCCGCGTCGGGCAGACTGTTCTAAAGCGGACGATGCTATCTTGCTTTTCCGATTTTTCAATAAGGCGAAAGGAGCGAGGGCCGGACAGAACCGAGGTCGCGTCGAATTTGGATTTCGAACGCCTCAGCTCATCTGCGGGAATATCGATAGTGCGCACGAGAGGAGTCGCCAAAAAGCGTCCGGCTTCGTATAGCCTGATTGCGATCTGGGCGAAGGCTTTGTCGTTCTGACCTCGACTTCCCCAGACGCTCCATCGCTGGCTGTCGGAAGCGTCACAAAGCCCGAACGAATTGAGCAAGTGCGCGTACTTTACTGTGATGCGAATTAATCCCCATTCGCTGTGCCCGCAAAGCACGAGCGATGAACCATCAGGCGCCGATTCGGCGCCGTTTTCCGAAACGTCTATATTCATCGATTTTTCCCTATTACAAACCTGCCGGAATATTCCTGAGGTTGGGATGCCCCGCAAGCTCTCCCCATTTTCGTGGGTTCCGGTCAGATCACGATTCGACATTCGTTGGGCATTGGGCTCCGACGTTCTTGCTTTTGGGCATCTACAATAAGCTAGTGAAACAGCATGGGTCCGATCGGGTGGATACAAGGGCTGGCGGCTAGTCACGGTCTTTAAACTTATCGAGCTTATAACCGATTTTTCGGCATGGGAAACAACCGGCAGTGCACAAACTTAAACTGCGTTTTATGGAACCTAAAAGGAAGCATACTGAAGACGAAGAGAATGGTACTAGGATTGAGCAAACAACATTTGATGACCCAGAAACCAACACCCATTCTGAGGAAATCAAGATCGAGCGGAAACAGGAAGATGACCCCGATTCACCGGAAAAATGAGGAATCGCCTGACTTCTGATAAACTGAGCGCGTGAAACCGACCGAACAACAGTATGCTGCTTTGGGAAACTATCGCGACATCATAACCCAAAACGCCTCCAAAATCGCAGCCGCATTGGGAGTTTCGGCCGAGACACTTTTGAGGTGGACCGAAGGCAAAGGGGAGCCAACGAGTGAACAGGCAGAAACAATTCTGGAGTTCATTAAGCAAGAAAACAAGCCCGCGTAGCAGGTTAGATGAAGCTTTCGGTCAGGTGTGGCTAGATAAGCCAACCAAAGGCGAGATGATGATATCAGGAAGTCGTGACTGACCGAGGTCTGGTGACGAGCCGTAAGCCTGATGATATTCCGGCATTCAATCAAAAAGATGATTGAAGAATTCGCTGAAGGAGTTCATTCGATCGAACAGAGCTCCGGAAATCCGAACTCCGGGAGGGCTTTTGTCGAAGTAGAAGAAGGGACTTTTGCTGGCACGAAGCGCAAACCATTACCGGTTGAGGGGGAAAAGTTATTCCAAGTGACACAGGCGACCAGGAGGTGGGCAGAACTAGGCGCCACTCGGATTCTTTTGAGATATCGCGGATTGACGCTTCATTTGCGCAATAACCGCGCAACAACGATTCCTGCCCCGAAGGCCAGCAATATCGTCCGGACTGGATTTTGACTGGCGTATTTCCTGAGCCTTTGCAGCTCGCCGAGTCTTTCATTGGCGGCGCTCCAAGCCCCCTCAGCAGTTTCTCGAGTCTTTTCGGCAGCAGCCTGTGCGGCCTCCCTGGCTTTGGCGACGAGATCGTGTTCACTCATAAATTCATTTTGTTAATCGATAAATGAGACCGCATGAATTAGCAGCAACAATGGCAATGACTCTTCGCACCAAAAAGCCATCCCGGCTTCATTTCGGGCCGATTAGCTATAACGGACTTTTTCTTAGTGTGGAGCATCGCACTCTTCAAAACCCGCGTTTTCCGCTGATTACCCAGCGTGGTCATGAGGATCGTTGGAATGACCGGGCTGAGGTTGAGATCCCCTTCCGGTCTTTTGCTGTAGCTCGTCAATTTTCTTTGACGCCTCTCCCTTCGTGAGATTTTCGTCAACTTGTTCGCCAGCTTCCTGAGCTAACGTGTGCAGATAAGAGCGCTGTGCCCCTGTCATTGGTTCATCTTTAGTGACCCAATCTTCCGGGTCCTTTTTTGCGTTCGAAGGCTCGTGATTACTATGTGACTCGTCGGTTTGCACTCTATCTACTCTACGCGGCTGAGCGGCGTTCCGGTTTGCTGCTAAACCTTGTTTTTCAGTGGCGAGAGTGTCAGTTTCAAAATCCGTCTCCGCTCTTCTCACCGCCTGTCTCATCAGCCTGTTTTTTATCAGCCCCAAGATCTCGAGAATCTTCTTCTACCTCCGACGCTTGGGTTGGAATCTGACCGCGTTTGGGGTCAATTGCGCCGACGTCTTCTGACTCTTCTTCTAGTCCCGCTTGATGTTCGGCATCCATAATGTGAGTTCGAGAAAGGCTCGTCGTGCGGATGCCGCGATCACTCAATGGACTCGCTTTGCATTTTTTTCACTGCGCAGTACGGCTATAGCTGCTCCGGCTATGAGCATAAGCAAAGCGAGTTGGCATCGCAAAACGGGTGCCTTTCTTCCCCCGGGCGACGCTCATCTGCCGCCTCTTACTAAAACATCCAGATCTGGCTCGACCGCCGAGAATATCGAGAGAGCCTTTGAAGTTGCGAGGGACTACCTTTATGAACGCCATCCTCGATCAGAAGTGACTGTTCAGGCAGTCCAGCGCATAAGTCACGAATTCGCCGTCGATTGGGAAAACGCCAAGACAGAATTTAGCCAGTAAGCCCCTTTAGGTTTAATCCGGAAGATTGTTATGGCTGTGGGCGTCCCGCATCTCGACGATCTAGAATTCTAATGCGGCTGGCTGGTGCAACCGGCGAGAGGCCGGTAACCTTATCTCGCCAGACAGATAGTCGCGCACCCGACCCCGCCTTTAGACCAAGTGCGGGGTACCCCGGACTCTGCGGCGCGAGCTTCTGCAGCGCCGGGCTGTCATCCCTAACCAGTCCGGATGTTTAGCCGTGGTATCAAAGGGGGACGATGTCTTGAATAGCTCGTGTTTACCGTCGGCAGCAGGATTCTGAGAAGCAAAGCGAAGCCACCATTAATCGAGTTGCGAGCGGAAAGCGGAGTGAATAGCAAAGCGCCGCGGTGGAAGCTGGAAGGGCAAGTGCCGCGAGCGCAGCGAGACGGATCCGAGCATTTGAATTGCAGGTGCCGCGCGGGGGGGAGGCGTTTAAGCCGCAGACGGTCCTCTTGCGCGGAGGGTGAAACCTCAGACTTCCGGCTGCGAAGCCTAAGGTTTCCGAAAGAACCAATCCAAATCGACCGGTCATCCGAAATGGTGAAAGGGAAGTGATTTTGTTAGTCGCTGTGACGAAAAATATGGATCCAGAAAAGTTCTATTTTCAGATCGATTACAAAGGCATCAAGAGAACCGGCAGGGAGGGATGCAGTCAGGGACCAATCTTCGTGGAAGTCGCGGCAGACGCTTTCGCTAGCTCGGTGAACACCGCCGCCCTTGATTCCGCCGCCGAAGAAATTGCGTTGACCACTGCTCGGCAACTGGCCCGACGAAATCTTGCAGGGCTAGAAAATAGCAGTCAGAGAATCTCCCGCCTGGAGGAATTGCCACCGATCGTCCAGGAGGTAGAGCCGACCGTCCAGGAATCGGGAGTGCGAGCCTGGCTGAGTCAGGGGTAGATCAGGCTGTTCTTTGTTCTCAGACAATGAATAGCCGATGCTCGACCAAGGTTAGCCCTGCCGAGAAAAGTTCCTGCTCAAGCGGTAAGGTATTCAGGATCTGTCAGATTGACGAAAACTGGAATCGGAGAGAAGGGGCGCCGGCGGAACACTTCATCTGCGTCCAAAGTGTGGTTGCCGATGACCAGAATAATCTGGGTCCTCGATCCGGCATCGATCAAAATGGAGGGAGTTACCCCGAACGGCGCCAAGCTGGTCAAAATCGATCTCTCGACGAATGCCGTTGTCGACAAGATCGTCTTTCCAGAATCGGTCGTCCCTGCCAAGAGTTATTAGGAGCCTGTCCTCTACCGCTTTTTGCGACGGCTCAAACTCGATCCTTGGCCTTCACCCGATCGGCCGGCACCAGTCGGCGTCCATCCGGTATCGGCTGGTCTTCCGAACCGTGGATATGAGTTCAAAAGAAGATCGTACGCCAGAGGAAGGGGAAGAAGAAGTCGGCGCTATTGACCCTAGACAAGGGCCGGTTCCAACCGAAGCGCCTGAAGACGAGGGGATCGATACCCGAGAGCTCGAGGCCGATCGCAAGCAATCCGACGAAACTGAGAACAAAGGGGGAAGGCGACAGTCCCGACGTTAGCGGGGATGGGATTGTTGGGTCTAGTCCTGGCATCTGCAGGATTTAGCCTCACATTCACGTCCTTCGCTAGCAGAAATCGCGAACAGTCTGGAACGTTATGAACAGGCGGAATTTTATTTCTAAAACACTGATCTCGACAGTGGTTGGTCTTGGCGGGTCTCCGCTGTTGCGAGCTTGGGAACAAGGCAGTGAGCAAAAAGGGGCAAGGGAAGACGGAAACAATCCGCTCCCGCAGCTAGCCGATCCCGGCGAAATGCGAGGCGAAATGCTTTACCGGAAACTGGGTCGGACCGGTGAGAGTGTGTCTGCAATCGGCCTTGGGGGATCTCATATCGGAAAAGCGTCCGTCACTGAAGCCGACGGGATTCGCCTAATTCAGGAGGCGATCGATCGCGGGCTAACTTTCATGGACAATTCCTGGGACTACAATGAGGGCGAAAGCGAGATTCGAATGGGCAAGGCTCTCGCCGAGAACGGGTACCGGGACAAGGCATTCGTGATGACCAAGATCGATGGGCGTGGCAAGGACATCGCCACCCGACAAATCGAGACCTCGCTGATGCGGTTAAAGACCGACCGGATCGATCTGCTACAACATCACGAGGTTTTGCGCTTCGACGACCCGGACCGAATTTTCGGTCCGGGCGGAGCAATGGAGGCATTCCTTGAGGCAAAGGAAAGCGGAAAAATCCGCTTTATAGGCTTTACCGGACATAAAGACCCGCGGGTTCACCTCTATATGTTAGAATCTGCGTCAAAACATGGTTTCCAGTTCGACACTGTCCAAATGCCGTTGAATGTAATGGACGCTCATTTTCGGAGCTTTGCTCGTTTAGTCGTCCCGCGGGCGATCGAAGCGGGAATCGGCGTACTGGGCATGAAAACATTCGGCGGAGCCGACGGAGTTATCCTCAAGAGCAAAGCGGTCGAGCCTATTGATTGCCTTCACTATTCATTAAATTTACCTACGTCGGTTGTCATTACAGGGATCGATAATCAAAAAGTCCTGGATCAGGCATTTGAAGCGATTAAAACGTTCCAACCTTTGGATGAAAAGGAAGTCGCCGCTATCCTGACCAAGACTGAACGAGCCGCTGCCGATGGTAAGTTTGAATTGTTCAAAACATCCGCTCATTTCGACACCACAGCGAAGCATGCAGATTGGTTAGGAGACGACAGCCCCAGTGTGCGCAAGCTGGCTCCGCAAAGTGCGGGATGATTCTTCGGCACCGCCGTCTTAAGCATTCTTTTTGGACTTCCTGTCCCGCTTCGGCAGCGTCTAGATTGACCGCCATCTCTGCCAGGCGAGTGAGCTTTAGATCCGCCTCGACGTCTTCGTTTAACGTTAACTGGAGCATTTCGGCTGCTTCAGGTATCCGACCAGGATTTGCGTATAAGTGCACAACGCCCTATACAGCGATCTTATAATGTTCGGCTCGCTGAGCGACTGCAATCAGCGCGGCATCGATAATGCGGCTCCGCTAATATCTGTCGGCCGCATTCGCTTGCGGTTTTACTGTGTGGGTTTTTCCAGAGGTTGACTCAAAGGAGCCGGGGTGCCGAAGTTAGGCGTCCCATCGGCGTCCCAGGTGAAGCGCTGGATGCGAGGCGAGCGGAAGTTGCCGCAGCCTTCGCCCGGCTCCGGATTGGCATGGTAGATGATCCAATCTTGTTTGCCATCGGGTGACTTGAAGAAGCCATTATGTCCTGGTCCAAAGGCCCCGGCCTTGGGATCCGTCGAGAAGAACGGGTGGTCGAACTTCGTCCAATTTTTGGCATCGAGCAGGGTCGCGCTAAGATCTGCCTCAATGACGCCCAGCGCGTAGAAATCGGTCCAGCACCCGGAAGCGGAGAACACGATGAAAATCTTGTTGCCGTGCAACAGCACTTCTGGCCCTTCATTAACATTGACGTGTCTGCCAGGCAGGTCGCCGTGCTTTTCCCAAGGGTAGGTCGGTTCCGAAATCATCGTGCGCCCTGAATCGAGCGTCCACGGATTACTCATATGAGCAATAAACAGATCCTGCTCACCATCCTCGTCGCCTTTCCATCCAGACCACACGAGATAGTGTTCACCTTTGAGTTCGAACATAGTCGGGTCGATAGCCCATTTGTTGCTGGAATCGCTAACCTTGGCCTTAAAAGTCCACGTCCCCTCGATCGGGTCATCATTGTCGTTCTCGACAACGTAGATACGATGGGAAGCATTGTCACCGGCATCGGCGGCGAAGTAGATATACCAATGATTGCCCCAGCGATGAAGCTCGGGCGCCCACAACTCGTTCGACCATTCATGTCCGGGCTCAGGCTTCCAAACCACCTTCTTCTCAGCATGTTTTAGGTCAGTGATATCCCGTGTTTTGCGAAGAGTCAGGTTGGTGCCGGATGAATTCGAGTAATAGTAGAAACCCTTCCACCAAATCACCCAAGGGTCGGGCCCGGTCTCCAGCAGTGGATTCGTGAAAGTGTCGCCTGGACCTACAGGAGAACTCAGGGACGTAGAAGTAATTTGGGCCATACCGTTCAACGCTGCCCAGATCTGTAGCGAGGTGGAAAAGGCCACAATGAATCGCGTTTTCATCGAAGCTTCTATTTATTGAATGGGTTTTGGCTAGGCCTGCCAGGCAATCTTAAAAAACCTCGTTTGCAGTTCCTCTAAAATCGCGAATCGTTCTGGCTTCTACTTGTTATCTCAGCAGATTTTATCGATTTCTGGTTCAGATTTTTTCACCTCGGCAACCCACCAAACTGGAGCCACTGTCCGGTCGGATTTAACAACGTGTTGTTTTCGTCGCTATATCGACATTTTGGCCAGCAGTGACTCCATAGACTTCGCCGCTGACGTAACTCGCTTCAATGTTGATCTTGTTTTATTTAAATCTCCGGTTTTGGGGACCGCAGCAGGCGTCCTTGTTCTGCAGAACCGCGTTAGCCGACGAGCCACGGGTAACGAGCCTTGCCGACTTTTTTCATCCACATAAGTGCGTTACAGGATCAAAGCCAGTCCCTGCGTGATCAGCGAACCAATCTAAGGAGAAAGCTCAGACATGTAAGCGCTTGAATTGGGCGGACCAGAATGTTAATAAAGAAAAAGCACTTGAAAGCTTTGCGCGAGTTTGAGCAATTCTCGAAGGATGAATTGGGATCCGCAAAGGGTGGCGCAAAAGCGCGGAAGATCAGTGGTCCAAGCGCAGGCGCAAGGATAGCCAAAAGTAAGCTCTACTATTATGGCCGAGGATAATCCGACTGGCATTGAGGAGGCGACGAATGCCTTTAAGGGTTACCTGCGCGGTACAGCGACGGGCGAGATCGTACTAAGGATTCTAGAATACGCTGCATGCAATCGGACTTTCTCAATCGATTGTTTTACCTTTAACTTTGACAAGATTCATCGAAGCGACTTCCAACAGCTTTTAGTCCCACCCTACGTCGATTGTCTAAAGGAAGCTGCCTCTCAGGTCGACCAGCATATTAAACTCCAATGCCGTAACTTCGAGGATGGCATGGAGGACCAGATCTTGTTAGAGCACACTGAGGAAGGAATTCAGATTCGCCGTAAATCTCGCGGCATTGATGGCGTCTGAGCATCAGGTCTGATTATCCTTAGGCACTTGGTGCCTTCGGGACCACGTACCCGCCACGCATTTGTGGTCTAACTCTTTATGGCAAGGACGCGAATTCTTCAAAAGATTTCTGGACTTACAGCCATAACCACCATCGAAAAAGCCAGCGGAAATCCATCCACTTTGCTGACTTCGGTACTGACGGTAAGTCCACCGAACACGGTCAGAACGAATTAGACAATGCGGGGGGAATAACTTCTTTGATTCCTACGACTATCCTGATCTGGACTGTTGCTTCTCTTTGTTAATCCGTGAGGATTCCGGCGATCAGGACGTTCGCCGGTCTATCCTCAAAAAACTTCGCCCTAAGTCTTCGCCGGGCATCCAATCGTGCTGCGGAGTTCGAACGCTATTTGCAGGGGGGTGTTACGTAACCGGTGCGCGCTTCCTGCAAATCATGGCGATTAGCCGGCGAGCTTCTACCCGAGCTCGCCGGTGCTGAAAAGCTTGCCGCTTCCTGTTAGAGAGCTTGTTGTGGTTTAACGCTTCGGGATGGCGGTTAAAATTTAGATCGCTAGCTCCAGGAGGGCTGCGAATCTAGCTTGGTTTCGTGCGGCGCGACATCCACTTTCGCCTCTTACCCGATACAAAAGTTCTGCGACACGTCCCAGAGTTACTCCGCTGACGAATCTGAAGTAAAAGAGCCCTGATATTCGAATGCGTCACAATTTCTTTCGTGGGCTATCCCTTTTCAGCTGTTTTGGCATCCTTTCTTTCTTTCAAATTGTTGCTGCCGCCGCCATAGCAGATTCTTCGAACAAACCGAACTTTAGCGGCAACTGGACGTTGGACGTCGGAGCATCAACTTCGATCGATCCCCTCATGAAGCATATCGAAGCGGGGCTGCTTGATCGAATCTATGTTGCCTGCGCCAAGCTCAAAGCCAACCTGCACCAAAATGGCGATTTGCTCACCATTGCTACTAGCGGCCCCGGTTTTGTCTTGGACCAGACCCTCTACCTTGATGGACGGACTAATGCTGACAATCTGCGCCTCTTTGGAGCCACTTCTGTCAGTGCTAAAACGACTTGGTCAAAGGATTACAAGCAGCTTGTGGAGATTCATCAAATTAAAACTACTCAAGGCAAAGATGGTCAGTTGACGATCGTAAGATCTTTGACAGACCAAGGGAATAGTTTGGTAGTTGTTCTTACCGTGCAGCTCAATGGCCAACCGGACAAATTGGTCGCGCGCCAGCTCTGGCGTAAAGAAGCTTCAGCCGCATGGAATCAGTGAAAAACGACCCCCATTTTGAGGCAACGCCCGCTGCCGACTTCGGAGACAGTTTCCGATTTCGCTCGATCGGGCCGAGCCGTGCCCGGAGGCCCGATGATATTAGCCGGTCTCTGGTACCTGACAGGGTGCGGCCACCGCTTACTGGTTGAGATATGATGGACTTCTTCGAAACTCTTTCCTGACTTGTTTTGCAGCTTTCCCGCTCGTTCGTCCTCTTACCCTCAGTGTATGTACGCTCGTCGTCCGTATGGGCGACTTCACAAATTTAACGACCACCGGATGCCGGGAAAGCGAATTGATTAACCCAGTTATGCTGATACGAATCGGTTACGACATCTCGGTGCGGGTCTTTAACTCCGCCACAATCCTCTTTCTGCTGCGTGTCCACCCCTCCCGCGGATCGACGCTTTTAACGTCCGACGAGCCCCGCGTCGAACCACAGTCAAAGGTGGAGTATTACCGAGACACATTTGGCAATCATTGGGGCCGTCTGGCGGCGACTGCCGGCGCTGTTTCCTTAAAGTGTAACGCGATCGTTGAAGACACTGGCCAGCTCGATACCCAGGCGCCGCAGGCAAAAGCCATTGAGGTGGCCAGTCTTCCCGCGGAAACACTCGCTTTTCTAGTGCCGAGTCGTTTTTGTGAAGTCGACAGTGAGCTAATGAATTTTGCTTGGAACCAATTCGGCGGATTCGCTTCCGGCTGGGCACAGGTCCAGGCGGTGTGCGATTTTGTCCATCATCATCTGCGTTTCGATTACCAACGCGCTCGTTCTGACCGCACCGCTTTGGACGGATTTAGAGAAAAAGTGGGTGTTTGCCGCGATTTCACTCATTTGGCGATCACGCTTTGCCGATGCCTTAATATCCCTGCAAGGTATGTGACCGGATACTTGGGGGACATAGGGGTGCCCCCGCTTCCGGATCCAATGGACTTCAGTGCTTGGTTTGAAGTTTACCTTGGCGGTCGATGGTACAGTTTCGATGCGCGTCATAACCAACGTCGCATTGGTCGTATTGTGATAGGCCGCGGGCGAGACGCGGCCGATGTGCCGATCATCACAAGCTTCGGGAGCCATCGGCTAGAGCATTTCGAAGTCGTGACAAGCGAGCTTTGCACCCAAGAGCAATCAGATTCCCAGAGCGACACAGAGTTAACGGAAGAAACATTAGAGCCTTTGGCGGGTTGAGGTTCGCTCACTGCGCTGGAAGTAGTGAGGTCCACCCGGGCGATTTAGTTTTAGTTTGGGCTGTTGGTAGTGAAGCGCGCATTTCCAAATGCTTAAATCTCGATTACCGCTCCGTTATATAGTCGAGGTGATTCTAGGAACGGATCGCAATTTCCTACCCTTCCGTCGCAGCAGTTTTCTTGGTGAAACTGAATCTCTCAAGATAAGCGCTTAATCCGGGTGAACGTTTGTTATGGAAAGGGCGCAGTCTGTGCCTGGTCAGATCTCGCCGCGATAATTCCTCTCTTCGCGTTGCTAGTGTCTCGATTTTAACCACCGGCAATTCGGAAGGACTTTCGTTTTGGCGAGAGGATTGTAGAATGCTCCGGTCTAAAGGAAACCAGCATGGAGGGGACAAATTCATTTGGCTTAGAAAGCCTGGGGGCCGCGTCGGACCGTCCTGGCCGGATCCTGTTTGAGGAGCTGCGCCGATTTAAGCCGTCGTTCGCTGCAATGAATATCGGATTTTTCGTGTCTCGCGCCAGGATTCGAGTAAACGGTGGCGAGCAGAGAAAACCACCCTACTTTGCCTGTCGCTACGATGCCGGAAGTTTTGAAAGAATCAATATCGTCGCCTTTTGCTATCCATTGATGGCTGACTGGAGTCTTCTGGAAGCTGATGTTGAACAATATCGGAAGCGAATCCGTTCGGCGCTACGAGAAGAGATGATTCATGCAACGCAAGTGTTGACTGTTAAAAAGCGTTACGAGAAATCAGACGAGTTACGACGGCGCTTCGTCAACGCGGAGAGCTACTACAATTACCTTCTCGGTCAGATAATTGGGGAGTTGGTTCGGACCCAAGAAGGTGAAAAAGCGGTTCTGACTGCCGCTAAGCTGTACTATGAAGACTGGGCGATCAGCAGTATCGAAGAGCTCCGACGGGCTGATCAGAAATTCCACGGCAGACGTGGCTATTCGGTAAATGAAATCATCCGACAAGTAATCCAGATTCGATTTGGAGAGCTGACCAGCGAAGAAGCCAAAGGGAAGGCTTGGGACAAACACCGCCTGTTTTTTGTTGGCGAATACGGAACGGCCGAGAACCTGATGAAGGCCATGGTAAGTAGGCTTAGACGAGCCGTGCCGTTTTTGATCAACTCTAGCCCAACCTTGAGCGAAGCTCTGATCGATATCGAACGACGGTTACAGGAAATGACGGGGCACCATGCCGACTTGAGTTTTCGCTCCGCTGCTTGCTGCTGAACGTACTAACGGACGACGGGATAGATTACAAGAGACAGTCAATGCACTCCAAGATACCGGACATCAAGTTCAGTAGTGTCATCAAGGACAAAAACTGGGAACAGGCGTTCGGTGAGCCCATCCTTTGAAGCCTTGTTGGATCGGGCGACAGGGACAGTCAGCCGGCTGCGCTTTCAATGCAGATAGAGTCTTGCACCTCGAAGATGGCGTCTTGTCTTGAGACCGACGTTGGCTCGCGAAATTTACGCCCGAACCATTTCCCTAGCCGAGGCTTTAGGCAATCGACGATCTGAGGCACAACAGAAAGCCTGCGACACGGCTGAAATTCATTGACGAACCAGTGAACCCCATCCTCCGGTAAGGATGGCTTTTAACGGTTTTGAACTCTTTGGGAGGCTCAGAGAGGGGACATCTTACGAACCCGTGATGGCATGGGGCGAGTCTGAAGCACGCTAAACAGCGGTGCGGTCCCTCATCTCACCGTTATGAAAACAGAAAAATCAAGAAAACCTTTCGTCGCTAGATCCTCGACCGTACAAGACAGAACCCACCCGAAGCCTTCTCTCGCTCCCTCGACGGTGAAAGATGATGAACTCGCCTCGGTGACAACGGAGGATCGTGACCCAATGGCGACCAATCAGGGGCAACCGATCAGCACGGACCAAAACTCTCTGAAGGCTGGACATCGGGGACCAACTTTGCTGGAGGACCAAATCCTGCGGGAGAAGATCCAACACTTTGATCATGAGCGAATCCCCGAGCGGGTGGTACATGCCCGAGGTGCGGCAGCGCACGGATTCTTTCAGGTGTATAAGTCACTGGCGAAGTATACCACCGCGAGGGTTCTTACCGACCCAGGACTGAAGACGCCTGTTTTTGTGCGCTTTTCCACCGTGGCAGGTTCCCGGGGCTCCGCCGATACCGCCCGGGACGTTCGCGGTTTCGCAGTGAAAATGTACACCCCGGAAGGCAACTGGGACTTGGTTGGTAATAACATTCCGGTCTTCTTCATTCAGGACGCTATCAAGTTTCCGGATTTGATCCATGCGGTGAAACCGGAGCCGAATAATGAGATCCCGCAGGCTTCCTCGGCCCATGATACGTTTTATGACTTCCTCTCTCTTACTCCAGAATCGATGCACATGCTGATGTGGATCATGAGTGACCGCGCCATTCCACGCTCCTTTGGAATGATGGAAGGCTTCGGCGTCCATAGTTACCGCCTGATCAACGCCAAGGGAGAATCTCATTTTGTAAAGTTTCACTGGAAACCGGTCTTAGGAGTTCATTCGTTGGTTTGGGATGAAGCAGTAAAGATCGCCGGACAAGATCCTGATTTTCATCGTCGCGACTTGGCCGATTCCATCGACAAAGGCAATTTCTTTGAGTGGGAGTTAGCGGTGCAGCTACTGCCAGAGGCGGACGAAATGAAGTTCGATTTCGACGTGCTCGATGCGACCAAGATCTGGCCGGAGGACCTGGTTCCTTTGATTCGAGTCGGCAAAATGGTGTTAAACCGTAACCCGGAAAACTACTTCGCCGAAACTGAACAGGTCGCCTTCATGACGTCAAACGTCCCCCCCGGCATCGACTTTAGCAACGATCCACTCTTACAAGGCCGGAATTTCTCCTACAACGACACTCAGCTGAGTCGTTTAGGAAGTCCGAACTTCCACGAGATCCCTATCAATCGACCGGTTTGTCCCTTTTCCAATAATCAGCGCGATGCACACATGCGCACGACGATTAACAAAGGCCGCGTCTCCTACGCCCCTGCTTCGCTTGACGGTCACGTGATGGAAGAGGTCGGTCCCAAGCCCGGTTTTGTAAGCTATTCTCAAGTCGTCAATGGTCCAAAAATTCGCGAACGGAGCCCAAGCTTTGAAGATCATTATGGTCAAGCGAGTCTCTTTTGGAACAGTCAGACGGCAGTCGAAAAGCACCATATTGTAAAGGCTCTTCAGTTTGAATTGAGCAAGGTAGAAACGCATGAGGTGCGTCGGCGTATGCTGGGCCATCTTGAAAAGATAAACGGAGTATTGGCCTCGCAGGTAGGTAAGGCCATCGGCGAAACGATTGGTTCAGCAGCAATAGCTAGACCGACTTCCAAGGGAACCTCCGATCTCCCAGATGAACTGCAGATCCTGGAGGATGCTACAACTCCGACCACAGCATCCGGCGGCATTCTTAAAGCCAAGGGATTGAGCATGGAAGTTGACCAACCCAAACTGGCTAAGGGACGGAAAGTAGCCATAATGGTCGCACCGGGCGTAAGCAAGAAAGAAATTGAGATGCTCCAGACAGACCTGAAAAAGGAAAAAATCCTAAGCGAGGTCGTTGCACCGTTCATCGGCGAGATTCCTTGCGACAAAGGGACCGTCCTGGCGACGAAAACCTACGCCAATACCAGCTCTGTGCTGTTCGACGCGGTATATGTTCCCGGGGGCAAAGCAAGCATTGAAACGTTGCTGATGGTTCCGGATGCGCTTCGCTTTATTGACGAGGCCTACAAACATGGAAAGGCCATTTTAGCCACGGGTTCCGGTGTCGAATTGGTGGCAGGCACTCGTTCAGGCCAATTGGCCGGCGGCGCTTCGGCTGCAAAGCAAGGGGTATTTCTCGGTTTGCCCGACAAAGGCATTGTCGGTAAATTTATCGAAGCAATAGCAAACCACCGCTTTCATAATCGCCAGGTCGACAAAATCACGGCGTAATGAACCGGTGGAATTCGAAGGGGCCATCATGCAAACGAGGCGAAAGTAAGCTCCAACCTGCCATTCCAATGGAGAAACCATCGAAGAAGAACTGATATGTCCTTGTTCGATCCTTAAGGCGGTGGGATGGGCCGCCATGTACTTTCGCTAGGATCTATCTTAGAATACTCCGTGGCGGCATGCTCCGCCTTCGCCGAGGTCTTCACACTGAGATAGCGGTGCGCTATCGCAGCAATTTTGCGTGGCATCGCGCCTCGGAACGTCTGCTGGTGGTAGCTGAGCTGATGCTTTCTTAAGCAACTTCGTTGGAGAGGGAAGCTCAGCGCCAATATCGACAATCCCTTGGTGAGTAAATTTCGCGCCAGATCGAAACAGCCGGCGTTGGTCCTCTAAACGAATCCACAATGAGGCCAAGATGGACGCAGAAACGTTCAGTGCTCAACCACCGAGACAACACCGGGCAGTCAGAAGCTGGGCCTCGATGTGAAATGATCTTGAAAAGGATGAACAATGGGGCCAAGCGAAAACAAAGGCTTATTAAGCCAAAGACTTGAAAAGGACCGTGAAGAGATGGCGGTTCAGGTTGATGAACTGAAAGAGCATTATAACCTTGTGCGCACGGTAACAGCGTCGATTCGGAAGGACCCTCTGTCCTGGATTATCGCCACAGCGCTAGTTGGTGTTCTATTGTCGCGGCTGCTCGGGCGACCCAAAGAAATTTTCCTTTCGACTGAATCTGTCGATCGAACGAGAGGGCAAGAGCAACCACGATTTCCTTGGGATGACGATAAATCGACCGAAGCGAAAAAACTCTTGTCCGTCGCTAAGTGGGCCCTTGGTGCATACCTCATCCAAGAATTTGATAGGTGCTTAGTGCAACCTTTCCGCTATTTGGCCGAGCGCATCCGTAAGGCCGACCTCGCTAGTGACCAGACACGCCGATATCTGCGAGACCTGGAAGATTGGATCGACAGGCAAAGTCAATCGCTCTCTTCTTCTTTGCGAGGCGGCATTAACAAGGGCTCACCGCTCGCCGACTTGCTACGGAAACAGCTCAAGAAACTGAAGAGGTGATCCCGTTTCAGATTCCGCGGTATTAGGACGCCTTTTTATTAGTACCGAATAACGCCTAGCACATGACATCGATTCACGATGACTATCGTTTCGGCCGCTTGACGTAAAAAAGAAAGAGTTGCTATGGATGATTGGCTCGCACAGCTGGAAGATCAAACCCGAAAGTCTCCCCGGGAGACCATTCTCATTTCATTTTTGGCGGGCGCACTGTTACAGGCCTTCGCCGGCCATGCTCTGCTCATTCGCCTAGTATTAAAGTTAGCCAGTCCAATAGTTATTGCCTTTGCGGCTTGGCGATTGTACCAGGCAATCCATAATCGCCGACCTTCCGACGTAGAAGAGAGTATTGCAGTGCATCAATCCTAGGCATTTGGAACGGCTCTCGGATTGGTGAAGGTCGGATCTCGAGGTACTTAGCAAGGTTAATTATATAGTCCCGGGTCTCTGTCGATTTCGACCCTCGTCGGTGATTCTCCCGCACCATTGATGACTAAGCATTTTCGTCGATAAACCAGGCGCGGATTCCATTATCCTCATAATCGGACGGCCGCTCATTCATAACACCGAGTCGCTTCGGTAAGAAAGCGGGCGAGTGAATTTCTCGTTCTCGTAGCGGACTATTGGTTAACGGCAAAAACTTGCCAGCAGCGGCGATAGCTACAGGGTAAGCCACTTCGACCGCGACTTCCTGATCAGAAAGCGTCAAATGAGGGCGCTCCTGCTTCCAATCTTCAACGTGCTTGACCGGAAGCTCAATGCCGACCGTTTGGTTTTGGGCAGATTTAGCAAAAACCCCTTTGGGCGTAACTTTGAAATGTATGTAGAGAAATTGGCTCATAGTTAAATCGTAAGCGAACGGGCTGGTCTTAATCGTTCAGCCACGACCATTCGATACAAGCTGAAGACGATTATCAATTTGGACTCAGACGTACGAGTTACACCGTAGGTTTCTTAATAATGAGATACTTTTGACCCCACAGCGGCGCTTCTTTGACGATGCCAGCACTTTAAGGGAGTGGTTTTAGGCGAACCTGGGGTTTGTCCTAGGGCAAAGAGGAAGTAGACGCTTTGGGCTCGAGGTCGAGAAAGGCTTTTCTTTCAAACGAAACACAAAAATCTCCTGCACCGTCAGTATGTCCCACGATCACATCGATCGTTGGTTGCTCGCTTAGCAGCCCGCGCGTCGGGTTCTTCGATCCTGGTCGGCGGCAGAATCGGGGAAGCATTTTTCTAGTTCATCGTTGTTCATAGGATTTAGATTGGGGTTAGGGTCACAATGTCCACTTTTCGCTCTCCAGATTAAGGACTAAATAACATGTATAGGGGAAGTTATAAGTAGTGAGATTATTTATGAGCTGACGCTACTGGAGCATGCGTTCTCGATCTCAACTTCCACGGAAGGCCGTTTGCGTGCAGCCAAATAGAGAGTCGGCCACGAATGGGATGGGGAGGTGACTGTTGATGTCATGGACTGCTTTTTTGGGAATGATCGGGACACTTATCGTCGTGCTGACAATCGGATCCTTCGCATCCGAGGCTGATGATCTCCAAGCTCTAAACAATGCGGCCGCCCGTTTTGTTGTCGCGATGCAATCGGTCCTTGATCTCCCGATGGCTGCGGATTGTTTTGAGACCAATTCTAGGGCAGACGAGTTTGCCGCAGCTAAAGTTGCTTACTACAAGGCAGCTCGGGAAGCGATACCCTCTTTGATCCAAATGGCCAAGGGGGAGAGGACAGGTAACCAATACGGCGAGGATTTGATCGAACTCTTCCGCGGTTCTGGCCAAGAAGCGGATCAAGCAGCAACCGAGATGTTGCTGTCGAAGCTCCGTGAGTGTGAGAACAGTCGGGAGCAGCAGACCGTCCAAGATGCAGAGCGAGTTGCCGAGCAGTTCCTAAAAGATTTCGGGCAACTGGATGGCGTCTAACCGACTTACGCGTTTCATCTTGGTTCTAATTCCTGGGCAGCCACTCGATGCCCCTCCGACGCCTGATGGTTGTTGGAACGCGTGGATTGCTCTGCTAGAGAGAGTTCGCTGATCGCTTGCCAATTGATCCCTGGATTGGCGGCAAAAACCGCCAGGTGAACAATGCAGAAGCCCGGCAAAACGATTCCTCGTCTTACCAGGCCCAGCTAGTCCTTACCAGGGACATTTTTAGAGGAAGGCCGTGGCGGAGAAGTAACCGCCTTCCCCTTATCTGCCAATTCGATATTGAAAGGCCATATGGTTCTTATGCGCGCGTGAATTCTCGCGGCACCCTACGCCTAAAGGCATTCCCCAGTTATTTAGCGGTTGCACCCGCTGGCAGGCCCAAGCGACGTTCAGGGCAGAAGCATATGCGTCGTTTTACGTAGGCGCTCTGCGGCTATCAATACGTCATTCAGCGGATTTCTTCCGTTAAATCGAAAGAGAACTTTTCCGCGCTCCATAAGAGTTCCCTCTTCGTCAATCAAGTCTCCGATGCCTTCGGGCTTAACAACCCTCACCATGTAAACATCGTCTGCATACTGCGATTCCCTCACGCGCGCTTGGACCTGATAAAGCGTCACGGTGAGGTCCACGGTTACTTGTTCAGAGGCAGCAAGGACGAGATACAACAAAGGCTTTTGCTGTACGAGTAAAACTCATCGGAAGAAGATTACACGCGTCGAAACTGGCTGCCTAGCAGTTCGGAAAGATCTTCTCGCTCTTTGCGATTCGCTATTCGATTGAGATCCTGGAGCCACCTGATGATCACCGTCGCCCGAGCGGTCAAGCATCTCCTTTGGGAGGATAACCCCGGCCCAAGGAAGTGAACTCGCGGTTGCGCCGCCAGCGCCGACTCTTTCATGCCGTCCAGCTATTCTACTAAATCTGAGTGAACGACTAAGACGCGAGTGCCCGGCGAATCGACCGAAAGGGGTGCGATGCAGGGGACTTAAAGCTCTTAATCGTGACCGCCAAAAGACTGAGGTGCCCTAGTGACACGCATTCGGACACCTGGCTCTAAAGGGATCGGAACGTATTGCGGACCGACCTGCATCAATTCGGAATCAGTTAGAGCAAAAATTTCGAAATCTCGAGGTTCTACTGTTCCCTCCGATCCCTGCCGATCTAACGTTTCCCACCACTCGATAATTGTCTTCACGGAGACTTCTTTCGCTTTATCCTCGAGCTCAGTTTGGCAGCTTCCATCCTCAAGTGAAAATTCCACGATGCATTCCCACTCTGCGAAATCCACAGTGGAAAACTTGACTCTAAAAGCTTTGATCATAGTGGCGCGACAGGCAATTTCGGCACACGGAGCCAAAAAGACAATCACTAATAAAAACGAATTGTCTCTCAAGCAGCTCGCGCCGCTATCCTGGCATTCTCGGCGTTTTGCCCGAACTGCGGAGCGTGGAAAGCCTAGAATGGTCGGAATTAACATTCGCTCCAGATTCAGTCGGCGAACGGGACTTCTATCTGAAAAGCTCGATTGTTCGTTGGTTCCCGGAGAATGATTTCGATAGACAGGGATAACGAAGTTTCTAGGATATCGTTCCACTCTAGCTCCCCCTCAGAAGGTGGTAAGGCCGAATCCCATAAGCCCAAAAGCCGTCAATTTAGCATATTTCAAACAGCAGATCCTGCTCAGGCTCGCCGATTTTCGAACCTAAGATTCTGAAATGCTCTCTGACCTATATAGTACTACCAACATCGATATTTAATATCCCACAATACTGGAGCTAAGATCCACTTCAATTCGTTCCGAGAGCTGAGAAATGCGGTTTTGATGTTTTGGAGGTTAACGCTCCAAAAGTGGTCCTCAGGAGTAGTGACTTTTCTGCCGTTATCGCGGTGACGACGGTGTTGCGCCGTAAGCCTGACCGAAAACAATAATCGTTCGTAACTCTCGCAAAAACGCCCTTAGGGCAAGGCCTAGATACCTGGGTTAAAGGCCAAACCAAATACGAAGTCGTTGCGAACTGTAATTGAGAAAAGGTTACGAATTATGGCCGCTATCACGCATTCGGTCGAGGTGAACGCACCGCTAAACGAGGTCTACAATCAATGGACGCGATCCGAAGATTTCCCCCGCTTTATGGAGGGCGTGGAGGAAGTTCGGCGGGACGGTCCGAACAGGCTTTTTTGGAAAGCCAAAATTGGCGGCAAAGAGAAGCAGTGGGAAGCCGAAATCACTGAACAGATCCCTAACAGCACGATCATATGGCGAAGTGTGGACGGAGCTTCCAACATGGGGGCGGTCACGTTTGAACAATTAGATGCCATACAGACTCGGATCACTTTGAGCATGGAATACGAGCCAGAGGGGTTGATCGAGGAGGCTGGCGATGCGCTGGGCATTCCTTTGGGCCAGATTGCAGAAGATCTTAATCGATTTCGTGAGTTTATGGAAAGTGGACGCAAGCCCCTGGTCACCATAGGTCAAACTGATCCGCTTGAAACTCCGCTCTCGACCGAACCGGCCATGAAGGAGGGGAAAACCTGGAGCGCCGAAGAATCGATAGGGCGGGAGGCTTCATCTCGGGATCGAGAGATGCCGCCAGCGGCTATCATCACAGAAGCCATAGCGTCCGGTATGGAAAAATGCGGCGGACCGATCGCCGCCGAAGTAGATGAAGCTCACCAAAGGTATGGCACCGTAATCGCCGACACACCGAGACCGATAGCGACTGAGGGCACCAGCATGGAAGAAAACATTGAAACCGGCCGTGCCGACGGGAGATCTATTGGGCTTACGTACGAGCAAATCGCGCGTCGAGCGTATGAACTCTACTTAGAGCGTGGGGAGCGGCCGGGCGACGAACGCGAAGATTGGCTGAGAGCGGAGGAAGAGTTATCGAACAAATCACGCGACAACAGATAGGGCTAGAAGGGAAATTGTGCTTGCGAGAGTTTCAGTCGCCGGTCCGTCTATTTTGGTAGGGTCATCGTTTCTAGGTGCTTTCCGCACTCAACGAAAGAGCAACTTTAGTGTTAGTAACAATTCGGCGATAATCGGACTTATCTCGCGGAGTATCTAGATACTGATGCGAAGGTAATTGAACCTAACTTGACGCCTTGGACCCGCCTTTCTTGCACCCGAATCTTCCTCATCCCGAATTGACTCGGAGATGATTAGACGAACTGCAGTTCCGGCTCCCGGATTTGATCTACGATCTTCCTCCAAAACTTGCCGAGAAATCGGCGCTAATCAGACGATCGCGCCATGTAGAGAACGACGAGTGGCGAACTCTATTTGTAGACTTCGAATCATCTTTCTCAGGGACTGGCTGAGCTAAGTCATAAAAGCCCTGTCTCAATCGTACCACCAGAGAAGAGCGGAGGAACGAATGTGATGCGTAATGCCGCGAGTGAAAAACGAGTTTGTGCGCTTCCTAAGAGATATGTATTCAGTCGAGCAGCAGGCAATGTCGCAGCTCGTGATCGCTCCAATTGCAGCAGGTGACGTTCGGCTCGCCGGCGATCTGCGCCAGCACTGCCGGGAGACCGAAGGACACTTACGGCGCATTCGAGAAAGGCTGGAAGCTCACAACACCTCAGTCTCGGCGCTCAGAGTGCAGCGATGAAATTAGGAGCGAAGGCACCGATTCTTTTCGCTATCACGCAGCCTGAGACGCCGAGAAAACTGATCGTCCAGTCATTTTCGTACGAAGCGATGGAGTGGGCGGGGTATGAAATACTCCGCAGGCTAGCTCAATTCGCCAATGACGCCGAGACCGTCAATGTTGCCTGTGTGATTCGCGACGAGGAAAGTGCAATGATGAAGCGCCTAGAACACGACTTTGACGGGGCAGAGGAAGCTTCGCACAAGAGCAAGTCGAGCACTAAAATGGGATCCCATTTGCAGCGGCACTTGCGAGAAATATACGCCCTTGAAAACCGATCTGCGATTTTGCTAATGAGGGCCAAGACTATGGGGAAAGACCTGCAATTTTCGGGAGTTTGCCAGCTCCACTTCGAGCAGGCGCTGGTCCATGCCCGTTTATTAAAGGAGCAGATGGAAAGCTCTGGCAGGAAGAGGCGAAGATTTGCCGATAATGTATTAGCAGTAGGAGGTTGGACTCGAAATCTTTTTTTAGATTGCACGCTAACCATTCTGCTAAGATTGCCATATTTATTTATGCTCATGAACAGCTGAAGGCGGCCAGCTACGAGCTATTACAAAGAACGGCTAAACGTGCGAAAAACCAAGAGGTGCAGGATCTTTCACAAAAGCTAATTGAGCAACAGCGGCTGATGGCGGACCGGGTAGTCGGCACCTTCGATTCGGTTGTGGAAGAAATCTTGCGCTCGGCGCCATAGTTTCTAGCGCCGAATAGCGAGCGGTTAGGAGGACCTCGGATTCCGATTACCGCTAAGCCCTCGGATGATCGTTGCCCTACATTGCATTCGCCGGGTTTTCTTTGGCTCGGATCTCATCTAATGCCTTCTCTGCATTGGCCGTGATTCTACCCGCACCGATGATTACTTGGTTTTTGTTAATTTTCGGAATTCCGATAACGAAGCGTTGGCGACGGTTATTCATTGGTGAGCGGATCGGTAAGAGCCGGAAATACCACGAAAGTGGAGCGGTAAGTCCGGCTTCAAATCGCTTCATTCCGTGGCGGGGACAACAGATCGCCCAGAGCAAAGTTATTCACATTTTTATCCACCAACTAATTAACAATTCGGGGGACTTTTGCGTGAACGTCTCCATCTCGAGGCCACCAAAGCGGTTGACACAAGAGTTTCACCATATGTTCTGGTGAACATATGGATGTCCACGCGCGCCTTCGGCAAAGCGAATAGAGTCCGCCTGGCTTGGCAACTCCTTTGAGATCCGGCACTGTCTTGAGATCTTAGGCGATCAGCGCATCCCATACGAAGGCGAAGGAAAGCGTTCCGGGCGGAAGGTGATTTCCTGGTCCGGACCTTGGTCGATTTTCTCTCCCACTGCCGCACTCACCTGAGCTGTCTTCAAGGGGAATTTGCCAGTCTTGAAAGACTCGTCCGCGAACAGGATCTGCCGCGAGAGGTCTTTCAAGCCGTGCATCATCTCTTCCCGCCGGCATGAAAGCGATTGGCCTTAGCGAGGCAGAATTGCGCGAGCGCCAGGATCGTTTGGGAGAACTCCACATTCTTCCGGAACATCGCGTCCAGCTCAGAGGGGATCCAGAGGGCCTAGAAAAGAGCCCAGGCGGGGAACGATTGAAGAGGAACGGGTAGGGCGGTTTTCCATGGGCGCCGGTAGGCCGGATCGAAGGGAGGGGGAAGCGAAAGGTGATTGCCCGTTGCGCTTCGCTTCAGCGAGTTCAAGCTCAAATCCGGCATAAACGGTCCACCCTACGGGCTACCCCCATTTATTCCGTTTTGACCTTGAGCTTGCTTCCGCTCCGCGCGGAAAGGGGACCTGAATTTTGCATTTGGAGATTGCCCGCTCGTTGCTCGCGCTCAAAACAAAAATGAAGATGGTCCGTCAAGCTACTTTCTGGCGGGTGGGGCAGATCCAGCGTCTTTTTCTGCGACTCCATCCAACTGGCAAGCGCACTGCGAACATGCTTTGCAGAGGGTAGTGACTCCTGTCCTTCCTTGGAAGCTTTGGGGTCGAGCCTATCTGTTTTTCGTGAAGATAGCCGGCGAGCCTCTACCCGGGCTCGCCGGTCTCAAATTAGCCATTTTCCGCAAATGTTTGCGAAAAAGTTGCCTTCGCCAGATCCCAGTAGTAACGGCAACCTTCAAAAGCTCCCAGACCGTCAGGCGGCCCGGACAGAGATGAATCGCGTAATGTTGATTAGAACAAAAAGCGCTCGTTCTGTTACGCGACAGAATGGGCCGATTGTTTATAATCTTCGGGAGTAATCTGCCGGGTTGGCAAACTCAGAACGATTTATGCAACGGAAAAAGTCGCTAAATCAACATCGAGAAGAATATCTCAAACTGACCATAGAACACCTTTTTGTCGTGCTGAACGCCAAGGTTAGCTCACGGCAGGCGAAGAAGAAGGAATTACTGGAGGCACATGCCTGCTTTACGAGAGAATTTCTCATTTATTTGAAGAGCATGGGCTTATTCAGGAAGATTAGCTGCCAGCCTCCCTGTTAGCGTCGGCAGGGTTCGAACTCTTCCTTTTAAACCTCATGTGGCGCATTGATCCAACGCTCCAAAACGCCTGTGCTCGATCACTACGGCTTCTCTACTCCTCAATCAGCGCCCATCAAAAACAGACCTAGAATCACAGTCGGCTTGATCGGGGCGCCAGAGGCACCAGCGGCCTTCTTTCTGTCCGCCGAGTGTCAGCTAAATCAGTGGATGCATTCTGACTTCCTCGTTTTCGACTTGATAGCAGGGAACGCCGGCAATGAGGTCCAGCGCAACACCCGAAACCGCATCGATCAAAAGTTGATGACCGTGAAATGGCGGTGGGACTTGTCATGGGATAATAAAGTCAATCGAGTGCCGGCTTCGCCAGATTCAAAGGGAGCATCTACGATGACTTGGGATCAAGATCTTTGATAGCTGTACGTCGTGCTGCGTATCGAATACCTTTATTAGATGAGGAGCAGTTCGCGCTCAGGCAGGAAGATCTGGCAGATCTTCACTTTTGTCTGGATCATCACCTTCAACCGTTGCGTCCGACGCTTCTCGTGCAGGGTTGACTTCCTCGTTTTCTTGACCGTCATCATCAGATTCTGGGCGGTCTTCTGGAATGTCGCCTTCGGGATCTTTTACGCTCATATTCCAGATTCGCGCCAGCCACGCCTGCGAGTCTCATCATTCTGGCATAAGCATGGCGATCCATTACAAAAGATACAGGTTATCACTGTGTTGTATTCAGCGAAAGACTGTGTCACTCATGAGGCCATAAAAGCTGCACAAGTTTGATACGGCACACGCCCGCACAAACCTCACTCTGATTATTAGCGACTCAGGTTTTGATACTCCTCTGCATTATTACGGCCAGATTCTAAAGCATCTTGGACACCGTCTTTTTGGCTGCAGGCGCCAGCTCACGGGTGACGGAATCAACCTGCGACACGACTGCCGATGACAGTGCGATCGGCTCGCGCGCTGGCCGCCACTAGCTGCTGAACCACGTCGGCCCACTTCTCATGCCCGGGGTCGCGACGCTGGTAATCTTGATTATCCTCGGTTTTGCACTGCTTTACTGGCCGCACCTCCCCGAAAGTTTCAATGGACGAGACAGTGTTCTACTCTGGCATTGCCGAGTTGTTACTTGGCAGTGGAGAAAAACGATCAACAGTACGAGATCGATCTCATCGAGCGGACGGTCAAGGGCGACGAAGCCGCTTTTAGCCGCTCTCTATGATCGTTTGTCCCCCCTTCTATACGGCATGGCACTTCGGATGATGAACAACGCCGTCGAAGTGGAAGATGTATTGCAAGAAGGATTCGTTTATATCTGGCAACGAGCCGCGGCGTTGATGCCAGCCGCGGCAGTCTCGTGTCTTGGGCGGTAATGGTCGTTCGAAATAAGGCGATAGATCAGCCCCGCATTCGAGCACGAGGAGAGCGCCTGCAGGAACGTGTGGCCTCTTCTCCCGAGCCAACACCCAAGAAATTCCCGGTACTCGAAGAGCCTGGGTACGTATCTATACAGTTTAAAAAGTACACGCTCTATTAAACGAAACGGGTCCATCTCAACACGAGAAAGCAACGGCCGCATTTCGCTGCGTTACTGCTCGCTGCCCGGCTCTACCGGAATTCGCAAGATTGCCTCGGTCACTATCGCCCGGCCAGAATTCTGCCCCGTCAGTGAGTATAATTCGTCATCACTCCGGACTCGGTAACGCCGCCCACCACGAACCAGCCAAACCGTCGGTTCCTGTGGTACACGATAAATTCCGCCCTGAACCTCAATCTGGGCTACCTCCGCAGTTTGAGCCTGCTCTTTATCGGCGTACCCTGCGAGTTTTTTCCGATCCGAATCTAGCTCACTCTGGACATCGCTCACCCGCTTATCGGACTGATTTTGCAGATCTTTAAGATCCTGAGCTTGCTTGTCCTTTGCCGCGCCGAATTCTGTCTCCAGAGTATTGTACTTCAAATTCGTCTCGGTCTTGAAGTCTTCAAGACTCTTCTGCTCCTGTTCGAACTCAGCCTGAAGGTTCGACAGTTGTTTTTGGCTAGCCGAAATCTGGGTTTGTGCTTTGTCTAGTCTCGATTCTAAGTTTTTGGCTTGATCCTGATATTCTGTCCTCAGACTGTCGTACTTCGAATCTGCCTCGGTCTTGGCATCCTTAAGACTGTTCTGCTTCTGTTCGAACTGAGCCTGAAGGTTCGACAGTTGTTTCTGACCGGCCGAAATCTGGGTTTGCGCTGTATCTAGTTTCGATTCTAAGTTTTTGGCCTGGTCCTGATACTGCTTAACGCTCTCCCGAAGCCCAGCCGAATCTTGGCTTGAGCGTTCGACCTCTGATCTTAAATCTGTGATCACGGCAGCAGCGACTATGATACCGAGTATCGCAATAGCCGATCCAAATACGGAAAGGTACGCGAGCGTCCTATTTGAAAGATTCGATTTCTTCGGAGGCTCCGAGCTGGCACTGGATTGGGGGGATATGTCGGCCACAAAAAGCATTCGCATGGCGCTCGCAGCGCGGTCGTTACGCTGAGAAGATGCTGCAGGATTTCCAAAGAACCCCCGCGGCGTTCAGCGTCGAAACTACAAGGAATGCCGGCACTCCCTGGCCGGTAGATTGCATGGATTTGCTGGAAGCCTTTTTGCGAAACGAAGTTATTCGTTTTAGTCCCCAATTTGTACCCGGCGGCGCTCAATCGGTAAATACGTCAAACGGCCTATCGCTCTGGGCCGGTGCTACTTCAGAACCGCGACATAGGCACTTTCCCAAGGCAGGCGCAAAGTTCCGGCTGTCCATCGCCTCGCCTGCGGCGATTGAGGCGAGTCCTCCTGAACCGGCCACCAGCTCGGGTTAGGTCAGAGCCAACCGGCTCTATATTGTTAAGAAAGGCCTTTGAAAGCCTCTCGCGCCCATTCAATTCTTTGCGCTTCCACACGCTTGTGCTGTTCGTTAGCACGCTGACTCAGTCGAGCAAAGTCTATGTTCCTTAGTGGTGGCGCGTTTTCTTGAATTGCCAGCAGAACATTCCAAAGCGCGCCTTTGCCTTCAATTCCCAGAGCCAGCGCCTCGATTTGTTCCAGGCGCGCGAGCTGGGCTCCGCCCGGGTCTTCCAAGCGCACCTTTAAACGGGCCAGTTTTTCGGCAAAATAGGCTGTAGAATTGCGCAACGGCGCGGCGCTTGCTCCAACAGACTGCAGGATCGTTTTCAGAGTTTCCCGATCCTGCTCAATCTCCTGCTGCAACTCGACGAAGAACTGCTCCTCGCGAGCGCTGGAGTGCGTTGCGATAAGATGAGTAACTATTTCAAGACCCGCAACGGAACCTGCGTAATGATCTTGGAGATACGTTTGCAGCTCTTTTAAAGGCACCAGACGATTTCGCTTTCTGGCTCGCACTCGGATCTGAATTTCTGGGTGCTACGCGTTACCAACCGCTCCTCTGAACGCCAGCGCAGCCGCTCCAGGTTCAAACTTCCCTACGAACCGCCTGTGATGGCGCTTGTTAGCTCCTCGGCGAGCTCCGGCGGAGTGAATGGGTCTCTGTCGCCGACCAGAACGGTAGGTAAGAGGGTGGCGGCAAGCCACAAGTGTGGGCTACCACTCTGTCATCCCTACATGGGAATCCTTCATCCTTGGCAACATCGAAAAAGAGCTGTACGAAACGTTGGAACAAAGGCGTGCCAATGTCGTTGATATATTGTCCAGCGCGGATGCCGTTGCGGTTCTCCGGCCCGAAGAAGACGTTGCGGAACTGCTGTGGATGGGCGGTGCAGAACTGAATCAAGCCACGTGAAGTAGCAAAAAGACGCTCTTTCGGTACACGATATTTAGCGGCAATCGCGTCGAAGCTCTGAATCAGCAGCCCGATCGTCTCGCTGCTCAACTCGGCAAGAATATGCCATTTGTCACGAAAATGCTGGTAGATCACCGCGTGCGTATAGCCGATCTCTTTAGCGATCGCACGAAGCGTCACGGCTTCGTAACCGCGATCGGCAAACATTTTGCTTGCAGCCGCAAGGATTTCGCCCCGCAGCCTTTCCTTGCGCTCTAGCCGGCGACTTGGTGATGTGGATGTCACTTCAATAGCTTAGTCCCTTTCGACGATTTTTTCGACCGCTTGTTGACTTATAACCATTGGTTGCAACAGCGCGGTGTCCCCAATATGTAACCACTGCTTGATTTGCAACCAATGGTTTTATTTGGACTCTAATGGTCAGGTCGCTCATTTGGATGGGCGGCCAAACAAGGAGAAAAACGAGCATGTATTTAGTCATGGGCATTACTGGAAAAGTTGGGGGCGCCACCGCGCGGCATCTGCTGAAGCAAGGCAAACAGGTGCGAGCACTTGTGCGCAATCGCGAGAAAGCGGCGAAGTGGGCAGACCGGGGCGTGGAGTTGGTGGATGGAGACTGGAACGATGCGACAGCCATAGCGGCGGCGCTCAAAGGTGTTGAGGGCGCGTTTGTTATGTTGCCGGCTGTATGGGCACTCTCGCCTGATTACAGAGAAGCAAAGGGCGTGATTGCGAACTATTTCGAGGCGCTGACCAAGGTAGTGCCCCGCGGGTGGTAGCGCTCTCGTCGATGGGCGCGAATAGAACAAGCGGGGTGGGGATGATCACGGCCTTATCACTCTTGGAGCAAGGTTTTCGCAGCCTGCCATCTCCGGTCGCATTTGTGCGCGCAGGCGGCTTTTTCGAAAACTTTCTTTTCGGCTTACAGGCCGCCCAAGGCGGAACACTACCGGTCTTCTACAATCCTACAAACCGGAAATCGACAATGGTCGCGTCAGACGACATCGGCGCAGAAGTGGCAACGCTTCTGACCGGGCCGACGTGGTCAAGGCATCGCGTCATCGAGCTGGGTTCGATGGTAAGCGCGGATGA
>JAFAZK010000235.1 GCA_019239825.1 Verrucomicrobiota bacterium
GGCCACACTCTCGGCTTTCTCCTCAATGAACTGCCAATAACTTAGATAGTCTTCCCAAAAAGCGGCCGCAAACCCACGTTGCTCCGCATAGTAGGAGACGGGCAAATGCACCACCAGAAAGGTTACGGGTAGAGCGATAATCGTCGCTAGAGCATTGCTAAGGCGTCGCCGAAAAGTGTCCTCACTTAGAAGCAAATAAGCGGCCATACTTGCCAGGGTCACACCGCAAAAGAAAAAACCGAGCTCGATCCTGATCAAAAAGGTGAGCGTGACGGCGAACGCGGCCACAACAATCCAGATCAAACGATGTTTGGGAGACCGATGTGGTAAGGCAAATGCTTCTAACAATGCCGCCAGATTGCCGACTCCGAGAAGCCCTAGGTAATTCCGAAACTGAATTCCAGGGATCAAGATCAATACCAGTGCACAAACGAAGGCGAGCCAGGCAGTACCAGAGACCCGACGAACGGTCCGGTAAGCCAGCAGCGCCGTCAGGATCGACAGAACAAAAAAGAAGATTCGTACGACCGTGAAATTCGGACCGAAGATCTGGAACAGCCAGACTAAGGGATAAAACCAGAGCAGGTTGTAGCCCAGAAACGTGTCGACAAACGGTCGCTGACCGTCGAGCAACCTTTGTGCAATCACCGCCGTGGTTCCACCTTCGCCACCCAAGTCTAAACCGGACAAGGCGTATGCCGAGTAATAAGCAATAGCAACGGCTAACAGGAGCCACGGAAGCCACCACCGGCCTAAGTTGGCTTTCCTTGAGGTTACGGCGTTCGAGACAGGTCGTCCGGAGCGGTCGCTGGATGCTACATCAGTCACAAGAACTCGCCTCGATAAACTCCGTCACTAGCCCTGAGCAAGTGGAAAATAATAGGTCGCACCTTGATCCCGCCTGGTCTGGTGACCCGCCAAGGGGTTTCTTCTGAGTGCCCACGATCAACTGGTAAACGTTTTGACGTCAGAAAATTTATTATTTGCTATTTGCGATCTGCTATTTGCTATTTCCCCTCATGACTCACCTCGAACGCGGTAAACTCGTGCTCAATCTCGAGATCGAGGAACTGAAACGCCTGGTTGATCGCTTGGACGATCGGTTCAGCCAGGCGGTTGATTTGTTACGTGCCACCGCAGAAGCGGGCCGGAAGGTGATCGTACTGGGCGTAGGTAAGTCGGGTCAAGTCGGAGAGAAAATCGCGGCCACATTGACCAGCACTGGGTCGCCAGCCGTGGTCTTGAATCCCCTGAACGCTTTGCATGGCGATCTGGGTATCGTCACCGCTGGAGACGCCGTGTTGGCTCTGAGTTATGGGGGCGAGACCTCCGAGCTCTTAAATATTCTGCCCGCCTTAAAGCGGTTTGATGTGCGTTTGATTGCTTTTACCGGGATGTTGTCTTCGACCTTAGGCAGGCACAGTGACATCGTCCTGGATTGCTCTGTCCAACAGGAAGCATGCCCGTTAAATCTCGCGCCGACAGCCAGCACCACCGTCATGCTCGCACTAGGAGACGCTTTGGCCATGGCTTTACTCGAAGCGCGCGGGTTTCAACGAGAGGATTTCGCTAAATTTCATCCAGGAGGCCGCTTAGGGAGAGTGCTCCTGCAACGGGTGGCCGACGTGATGCGCCCGGAAGATCGGATGCCGATCGTTGCCCCCGAAACTGAGATCTTAGCCGTGTTACACACGATGAATGAACGCCGGGCTGGTTTGGCCGTAATCGTGGGCTCAGACGGAAAATTGGCCGGGATTTTTACCCACGGAGATTTTGTCCGGGCGTTTGAGCACAACCCGTCCCTAAGCAGTGATTCGGTTTCTCAGTACATGAATAGACATCCGGTGACGATCGGACTGAATCGTCTTGCCGTCGAAGTGCTCAACGTCCTGGCCCAACATCGAATTGATGATTTGGTGGTAGTCGACGACACTAACCGCCCCGTCGGCATTATTGACTCACAGGATTTGACGAAGTTGAACCTTTTGTAACTGTTACCGTCTTCTAGTGATAAGGTAATTTAGCGTCCGGCACTCATTTTTATGGCAGCAGCAAACGATCTTCGTAAAGGAATGGCTCTTCGTTACAATGGCGATATTACCGTTGTTCTTGATGTTCAACATCGCACCCCAGGCAATCTTCGGGCTTTCGTGCAAGCGACTCTGAGAAGCATTCGAACCGGCAAATCCGCCAATGTTCGCTTTAGTTCGACGGAAACCGTAGAACTGGTCGACGTTAACCGTCGCAAACTGGAGTACAGTTACAAAGATCAGGACGGATTCGTTTTCATGGATCCGGAGACATATGAAACTGAGACTTTGAATGCCGATCTGTTAGCCAGTGCGAATGAGTATTTGACCGAGAATCTTGCTGTGGATGTGCTCTATGCGGAAGGGAAAGCAGTCGAGGTCGAGCTGCCTTCGTCAGTCACATTGAAGGTGGTCGAAGCGCCGGAAGGTCTTCGGGGCGATAGCGCAACCAATGTGCAAAAAGCGGCTAAGCTGGAGACCGGCAAAATGATTCAGGTACCTTTGTTCATCAAAGAGGGTGAACTGATACGGGTCGATACCCGCACCGGCGCGTACATGGGGCGGGCTTGAGGAACGCCGTAACCGCCGGGAACGAGCGAGAGCGAGCGTGAACGACCGGAAACGCATCGTCCAATTTACGGCTCGCGGTTCTATCGCTGCTGGCGGCTCTCGGGAATGACCCGGCGCGCGATTCTCGTCTAGCTCATGAGTACAAAGCGCCGGAAATTAAAGAGCAGCGCTCTGTACAAACAGACTCGCGCCCCGGCCAAGCAACCGCTTGCTATCCCTGTCCGCTGGCTAAAACAGCTCATCGCCGTTTTCCTGCTCCCAGTCGCCTGGATCTTGACCCGGGCCTTTTTCTGCAGTTTTTCGCAGGCCACGATTAACCACGCCTTCTGGGTCTCGGAAGAGTTTTGGTTCTTTTCTCTCGGGGCTGTGCTTTGGCTAATCGCTTTTGTGGGGTTGCCAAAACCGATGGTGATGTACGTCTTCGGCCACGAGTTGACCCATGCTCTCTGGGTTTGGGTAATGGGCGGCAAAGTACGCGAGTTTCGCATCGGCCGCGACGGTGGCCATATCGTGACCGATAAGACGAATTTCTGGATCGCACTCGCTCCCTATTTTTGCCCGATTTACAGCGTTGTCGTCTTCGGAATCTACGGTGGTCTTGGGTTATTTATCGATGTCGAACCTTATCATCGTTGGCTGTTCGGATGCATCGGCTTCACCTGGATGTTTCACATCACCTTCACTCTTTGGATGCTCTGGAACGGACAGAGCGACCTGATCGAGCATGGCACGTTCTTCTCCATGATGGTGATCTATCTCATGAATTTCATTGTTCTGAGCTTCATGCTGATTCTGGCCAGCCGCGATGTGACGTTTAATTCCTTCGGCAACGAGCTGTTAGCCGGAGCCATGGATTTCTCCGATTGGGTGTTGAGGTTGGTCCGGGCGAAATAAATCGTCCTCGTCCTCGTGCTCGTGCTCGAAAAGGCGTAGCGGATAAACGCGCGGATTAGAGCTCCCGAACCGACGGGATCGGTAAGCAGACCAAATTAGGGCTTGTGTTTCACGCTTAATACCGGGGAAGGCGTCGAGCACGAGCACGAGCACGAGCACGAGCACGAGCACGAGCACGAGCACGAGCACGAGCACGACAACCCCCAACCGCTAAC
>JAFAZK010000251.1 GCA_019239825.1 Verrucomicrobiota bacterium
GGATCGGCTGCTGCCCTCGGCATTTACCAGTTGCCCGGATCCAACGCGGTAGATGCTGCCAAGGGTGTCAGGCAATTGATGGAGCGGCTTAAAGAACGGTTTCCTTCGGGGCTCGCTTATTCGGTCGCTTTGGACACTACCGACGCCGTGACCGCAGGGATGAAGGAAATTTACAAGACGTTGGGGGAAGCGATGATTCTAGTCATTATTGTCGTCTTCCTT
Organism: Verrucomicrobiota bacterium; assembly: GCA_019239825.1. GTDB lineage: Bacteria > Verrucomicrobiota > Verrucomicrobiia > Chthoniobacterales > JAFAMB01 > JAFAVN01. The sequence continues at coordinate 223 of JAFAZK010000251.1, forward strand.
TTCCTTCAAGGCTGGCGAGCCACATTAATTCCACTGTGCGCCGTCCCGGTTTCACTGATCAGCACATTCGCATTGTTTCCTCTCCTCGGTTTCTCAATCAATACGCTCTCACTGTTGGGCCTCGTTTTGGCAATCGGGTTGGTAGTCGATGACGCCATTGTTGTGGTTGAAGCGGTCGAAAACCATATTGAAAAAGGTCTGTCGCCAAAAGACGCGACGCTCAAGGCGATGGAAGAGGTTTCATCACCCGTCGCGGCCGTTGCCATCATTCTCGCGGCTGTTTTTCTGCCGACTGCTTTTATACCTGGCCTCACCGGGCGGCTCTACCAACAGTTCGCAGTAACCATCGCGGTCTCAGTACTCTTCTCTGCATTCAATGCGCTCACGTTGAGTCCGGCGTTGGCGGCGCTTCTGCTTAAGCCGAAAAAGGAATCCGGTCGAGGACCACTGGGCCTTTTCTTCAGAGCGTTCAACAAAGTCTTCGGGTCCGCGACCAACGGTTATGTTGGCATTTGCCGCTATTTGATGCGCCGTGCCCTTTTGTGCCTGTTGATTCTGATTCCGGTCTTGTATGCGACCAATTGGTTTGGGGGGAAGCTTCCGCAGGGATTTGTTCCAACGGAGGACCAGGGTTACCTATATGCCAATCTGCAGTTGCCAGAAGCCGCCTCCCTGCAGCGAACCACTGCCGCCTGCAAGAAAGCCTCGGACCTGCTCAGCAATATACCGGGAGTGCAATCCGTCACGACAATTGCCGGTTACAGTCTGCTGAGCGGTGTCAACACCACCTATAGCGGCTTCTTCTTTCTGACCCTTAAGCCATGGGAACAGCGCACTTCTGCGCAGGAACATCTGAGGCAGATCGTGCTCAACGCAGATGAAGCGCTCAAAAAGATGCCCGACGGAATTGCGTTTGTTTTCCCACCGCCTTCCATTCCGGGAATTGGAGCATCCGGGGGAGTGGTTGCTGTTTTAGAAGATCTCGCGGGGATGCCGGTGGATTTTCTTGCCCAACAAACCCAGAAATTCATTGAAGCAGCTCGTCAGCGCCCGGAAATCGCGCGCGTCTCAACCACTTGGTTGCCGAGCGTTCCTCAGCTTTATCTCGATGTCGATCAAGAGAAGGTCCTGAAGCAGGGGATTGATCTGTCCGAGGTGTATAAAACTTCGCAAGTCTTCCTGGGAGGTACGTTTGTCAATTACTTCAATCTGTTCGGACGGACGTGGCAGGTTTACGTCCAAGCCGACGGCACATTTCGAACTGACCCCAACGATGTCGGCCGATTTTATGTGCGTAACAATCTCGGAAATCCGGTTCCTCTTTCTTCGGTACTGCGAATAGTGCGCCGCACCGGTCCAGAGTTCACTATGAGTTTCAATCTCCATCGGTGCGCCCAATTGAACGTGACTGGAAAGGAGGGTGTTAGCTCCTACCGGGTCATGGCAGTGCTCGAGGATGTGTTCGCCAAAACGATGCCAAAAGAACTCGGATTTGCCTATAAGGACATGTCGTACCAGGAACAGCAAGCTCAGAAAGGAATACCACCCGCGGTCATCTTCGGGGTCTCGCTCCTCTTCGTCTTCCTGATCCTGGCAGCACTATACGAGAGCTGGTCATTGCCGTTCAGCGTCCTACTATCCACACCGATTGCTGTGTTCGGAGCGTTTGTGGCGCTGTTTGCCAGGCTGCTAAAAAACGACGTTTACGGTCAAAGCTCCATACTGTACGAAAACGACGTCTATTTTCAGATCGGTCTAGTGATGCTGATTGGACTGGCGGCGAAGAACGCGATTCTGATTGTCGAGTTTGCCAGAGCCGAATATGAAAAAGGGAGACCAATCGTCGATGCCGCGCTGGCCGGCGCCCGTTTGCGGCTTCGCCCGATCTTGATGACTGCATTTGCGTTCATACTCGGGTGTGTGCCGCTATGGACTGCTGCGGGGTCAGGGGCCGCGTCGCGACAAATTCTCGGCACCACGGTGATCGGCGGAATGCTGGCGGCGACCTTCGTCTCGATTTTCTTGATTCCGGTTTTGTTTTACTTGGTCGCGAAGATTTCCAAGAAAAAGACACCGGAGGTGGTTACGGCTCCAGACGAAGAAGCTGAGCAAGAGCCGACAGCTACTAAATAGAAATCAGCGATGGCTTCTGATTTGAAGCCTAATCGATTCGCGGAGCCGCGGTTTGCGGTCGTCACCAGTATCCTCGGAAGATCGTTGTGCTAAGAATTTGTCCCGATGCAGTGCTTGATTCACTAGTCATGGACGGCCCGGGATGAAGGCGAATGCGCTATTAGTGGCCTGCCGGGGCCGCCGGGTTTCCCCAAGCTAGCTACTCATGATACGCAGAAGCATTCCGGAAAGGGTTATAGACCCCGCAGCTATTCCGTTTCGGCGCATACACAAATCCGTAGAGATCCTTTTTGATATCAACCGGCTCCAAGATCAGGCCTCTGTCCCGAACCGCGTTGGTGTATTCGATCAGAACACGTGCGGTACCGTCGATGCCCCACATCCGGAATCCGGTATCCAGAAATCCGCCGGCAGGATACGGGTGCTCTAGCCTCTCCATGGCGTGGAAACAATTGATCGCCTTTTGATCCTTTCGGGTAAGCCGGTCATCGGCTTTATAACGAATAGTTCCTCCGTCGAGTAACTTTAGCCGTTTAACACCCAGTTCGAACGCTTCTTTCTTAATCTCGTACGGGCCCCACATGCCCACGGCATTCTTAAAAAGCACCGCCAGTTTCAGTGTTTCGGGCAGCTTGAAGTCCTTTCCTGGAACAATCGGACATTTGTTCAATGCCGGATCGATCCGGCTGCCAAAACCGTCGAAGACACAGAGGTCTTGGTCCTTAGCAAAATCGGCCGGCATCCAGCTAATGGTGAACGCTTCAAAATTCCGGTCCCTGATTTGCCCTTCTCTTAGCCCGGGGATGTAATGGGGCTGTTTGTTATCGGCAAACACGCGTATCACGGAAAGGAACGAATGTGCGCGCGCCGGTCTATTCCCTCTATCCTGATAAGCGAAAGGCACAATAAAATAGCGGTCTACGTTGTTCTTACCTTGCCCCAACCGAGCTGCGACCTTCGCTCTGATGCGGTTCACAACTTGATCCCATAACGGCACATCGTAGTTAGAGTAGTTGACATCCGGTTTGAAGAGCCCGCCCTGGACCTGGATGCACGGGCTTAAAAAGAGAGCGCTGATTGCGACCAAGCGAGCAACAGTTTGAGCCGATCCAGCGGCTCTCCGCTTGCCTCCGCCACCATTCAGGCAATCGCTTGCTTGCTTCGCGAGCCTGATGGACATTGGAGCGCGGTGCACCGCGTCTCTCTCGATATTCTTAGTGCAATTCATTGGCTCAGGTCGGATTAGATTGACGCAACGGTTACGGCTTCGCCGCGTCATGTGATTGCGAATACTATCTAACGGCCTACTTGTCACGAGTCGAGTCGACGTTTCGGTTCAACGTAGCGGCCCCGGGAGTGCTTTGGTAGTGACACTGATGCCGTCCACAGACAACTCCTGATCAGCCAGGGGTGAAATCGCTCCGGTAACGATCAAGGAGTAGCTTGAAACCGGTTCGCCGAAATTCTCGGCCTTTAACGCGGTAAGGAATCTCTTTGCCCCAGGCGTCCAGACCACGTAATCCCATTGGATAGGGATCACTAGCATACCATCTTTAGTCAGACAGACAGTGAGTCCTTCAAGTTGCATGATGCGGACCACCGGTTGGCTGTTATTCAGGTTGGCCATTAACTGGGCGCTCTGTTGGAAAGCGAGTCCGTCATGCTCGTCCTGGCTGCTGGCAGCTTGGCGAATAAACTCAGCTTGACCCGGGATATTCCCCAGCTGACCAAGCGCTGCCACCAGGAGGGTTTGGGTGGTTGGTGATATCGCGCTATTATAAAGGAAGGCGTCAGCGGTCTCTGCGGAGACGCCCATATTATTCATTAGCAGGTCGCGGTTCATCTGGCGCAACTCTGCTGGATTCTTGTCGCGCAAAGCAGTAGTCAATCTGCCGGTTAAATTCACAGCGGAAAGGGCGGGACCTCCGACCGCCGCCATGGCCACGTCCACCGTGATTTTTCCTAAGAAGGCCGGCCAGGCAACTTGGTTAAGCTTGCTCTGAAAGACTTGGTTAGTGCTGTAAGGATCGACCCCCAGTTTGAGGGACAGATCCCGTTTGGTCCTTGAAAATCCGGTCAAATTCGCCATGGCATTGCCCGGACTGCCACCGTTGTCGTTGCCCGCTACCGCTTCGGTGACGGTTGCTTTTGCTCGATTAAAAAACCCCCAAATGCCTTTGGGAACACTTGAGATTGTCGACACCGGGTTTGTAACCAGATCCTGGGCAGCCTGTAGCGGAGCTTGCGCGGCTTGTGCAGCAGCTTGAGTGAATTCCTTGGTCTGCGACATTGCCTGCAGCTCGGCGATCGCGTTGATCTCAGCCACCCGACGCATTAACATTTCATTACCGTCCGCGTCGAAAACTCCAAAATCGGAGTCGATAATGTAGTGGTTAGAACCGGAATAAGTTGGTACAGCGTTTCTCACTGTGAAGTGCGGTCCGATTAAATATTGCGGCTGAAGAATGACGCTGGCGTCCAATGTTGGTAGGGGTTCGAAAACTACGGGTAGCGGGTTCGCCGCCGGGCTCGAACTAACCGCGGCACGTGGACTAACCGACGTGGTCGGGCTAACAGCTGGCGTCGCGCTACTCTCTGGCGTTTGACTAACCGCTGCTGGCGGGCTGGCCTCGGGAGTAGGCGAATTTTGCGCGTAGCCGGGCCAAGCGAGAATGAGCAGGCCGGTAGTAAGTAGCGAGCCGGGTGTCAAATTCATAAAAGGCATTCATCAAGTTTACGGTTTTCTGGGGTTAGCTTTTGCCGCGAACCCACGGCCGGTTATTGATCGATGTAAGTTGGCGGTAATCCCTCCGTTCTAATTCTTCGGTTGAGAACTTCCTTTTCCACTGACAGTGAAATCCATTCTTCAGGCGGATTGGGATCGGTCCGCAGGGCGCGCAGATTATCGATCACCTCTTGCTCGCTCTTGGTCATGCGCTCGCGTTGCAGCAGGTGTTCTTTCCAAGAAGGTACCACCACCTCCATCCGGAATTTGTCCGGATGTTGCAGGTCCTCGTACAAATGCCACCGGTAAGCACCATTGCGTAAAAAGATGAGCCGCGCGTCGCGCATCAATTCGATGCATTCGTGGCGACGGGCTGGATCGACTTTAAATTCCGAGGTGATCGATACTGGACCGTCCTTAGGGGAGGTAGCCGGCTAGAGTCAACCGTGTGAGTACCGGTTGAGATGGGCGCAGACTCAGAACTCAAACTCTTAGTAAAGTCGATCGATACCTGCAGACCAGGAACGATCCGGACCACGATCATAATCAGTATGCCGACGGCGGCAGCCCCGAAGAAGGTCGGAACGACACCGACGTGATGAGCGGCTAGACCCCAGATGACTCCGCCAAGAGCTGTCGCCGCCTGCGCAACCATGACCATGGTTGCATTCATCCGTCCCCTTGCCCAGTCGGGCATCGCCCGTTGACTCGCTACCCAGAGCTCGGATGCTGAAATGGTCCATCCCATGCCTCCGAGTGCGGCCACCAATAGAAATACAAATGGTCGATGAACTAAAACCATCAAGCAGCAATTGAGCAGGAGCATGAGATTGGCCGCCGTTGTAATGTGCTGCGGCGAATACCTGGCCCGAGCCCAGGGAATGATGAAAGCGCCGCTAACTACGGAACCCACCGCCATACTCGTGAAAAGAAATCCCAGGTCGGCGGCTTCCAGATGCAGTTCTTTCAAGCCGACGACGGGCATCAACGAGGGGATAATTGAAATGAAAAAAGAAAACAGAGCGTGTCGAACCAGCAGAACCCGGATCCCTGGTGTGTAGCGCACGTAACGGATGGCCGTGCTCAACGACTCAAAAAAATTCTCCAAGGGAAGTTTTGACTGAGTCTTCACACGCTTCCATTGGAGAATGGCCAGGAACATGAGCAGGAAGCCGACCCCGTTCGCGCCAAAGATGAAACTGGCTCCTGCTAGCGGCAGCAATAGCGCAGAAAACAGCGGTCCGATAATTCCCGAGACATCCATTTGCAGCCCGGCCAGCGTGTAAGCAGAACTCAATTCTTCGCTAGAGGCGATCTCCGCGATCACCGAGGAGTGAGCCGGAGACCCAAAGGCAAATCCCGCGCTAAAAAGGAAAGCACTGGCCAGGATGAGATAGGGATTAAGCAGATGTGTCATCCAAAGCAGGGCTAGCGCTATGGCGAGCGCGGCATGCCAGAGCTGGACGAATAATAAGATTTTCTTGCGATCCACCATATCGGCAATCGCACCTGCGGGTAGCGTGAACAGCGTGTAGGGCAGGGCCGAAACCGTGGCCATCAGGGAGATCAGGACAGTGGAAGCACCCAATTTGTGTAGGGCTAAATAAATCGCGGTGTTATGAGCTCCGATGCAACTTCCCGACACCACCATGGCCAGCCAGAGTCTTCTGAAGGTCGCGTTTCGCAATGCCAGCCAGGCGGATGTTTTGGTCGACATATCTCCGGTGGGTTAAGCGAATCGATCGACGGTTAGTTCAGAAGCAAAAGCTCGCAATCAGCAAAATTAGCCTGGGGAACCCTATGAATATCCCAAAACGGCGCCTCCCTGCGATATTGCCCTTTGGGGCAACTTAGTATCAACCTTTAAATCAAGAACTGGTTTCTAAGTTCGAAGAATGTCCCGTCCGGTGGCTGATGCTTCTCTTTTGCCCTAAAGTACAATAGCAACGCCAAATCCGCGGACTAGACTCTCTGCCAACGGCCTCACTGATTATGAGGTCACATAACTTCGTGTGATCAACCAACCAGCTACGTAACTGGCCAACCTCGAAAGCAAATGAAATACAAGTTAAGAGTAGTTGCCTACAGTCTGTCTTTGCTAGCTGCCGTGCTGATAGGCGTACCCACCCTACTCCACGCGCAGGAGAAGAAACCTAACATCGTCGTGATAATGGGCGACGACATCGGCATGTGGAACATCGGCGCCTACCACCGCGGCCTGATGGCGGGACGAACACCGAACCTCGACAGACTAGCCAAAGAAGGCATGCTCTTCACCGACTATTACGCTGAGGCCAGTTGTACGGCGGGCCGGGCCAACTTCATCACCGGCGAGTTACCGATCCGTACGGGCATGACCACCGTCGGCCAAGCTGGCGCGTCAATCGGAATACCCGCAGAGGCTTGTACTATTGCCACCGCGCTGAAAGAGCTGGGCTACGCCACCGGCCAATTTGGAAAGAATCATCTTGGCGACAAAAATGAGTTCCTGCCCACTGTCCACGGCTTCGACGAATTCTTCGGGTACCTGTATCACTTGGACGCAATGGAAGACCCGGCGCATCCTAACTATCCGCAGGACATGCTGAATGTGGTCGGTCCGCGCAACATGGTGCATAGCTGGGCTACGGACACTGACGACCAGACCGAGATGCCGCGCTGGGGCAAGATCGGCAAACAGAAAATCGAGGACGCCGGCCCTCTCTATCCGAAACGGATGGAAACTGTGGACGACGAAATCCGAGACCTTGCGTTGAAGTTCATTGACAAGGCCAAAGCGGACAATAAGCCCTTCTTCGTCTGGCTAAACCCGACCCGCATGCACATCGTTACCCATCTATCGGAAAAGTACGAGAAGATGCGCAACGCGGAGAATGGCTGGTCGGAAGAGGAAGCCGGCATGGCGCAACTCGATGACGACATTGGTTTGGTTATGCAGAAGCTCAAGGACCTGGGAGTGGACGATAACACCATTGTTGTCTTCACAACGGACAACGGCACTGAAGTCTTCACCTGGCCTGACGGCGGCCAGACGCCGTTCGCACAGTCCAAAGGAACGGTCATGGAAGGGGGATTCCGCGTGCCGTGCATCCTGCGCTGGCCAGGCCACGTGCCAGCTGACTCCGTGCAGAACGGAATCTTCTCCGGCCTGGACTGGTTCCCGACGCTTGTCGCCGCGGCCGGCAACCCGGACATCACTGATCAGTTGCTCAAGGGTGTGAAACTTGGTGACCGAACCTATAAGAACCACCTGGATGGCTACAATCAGACGGCCGCCATCACCGGAAAAGGTCCATCCGCACGTCACGAAATCTTCTACCTCGGTGAAAGCACCATTGGCGCGGTGCGCATTGACGATTACAAGTTCCGGTTCATCGACCAACCCGGAGGCTGGTTGGGTGAAAAGACCCATCCGGACGTGCCTTACATCACCAACCTGCGTCTGGATCCGTTCGAACGCACGGGCTGGCCAAACGAGGGGACGAAAGAAGGAGCGCAGCAATACTTTGATTGGTTCAAGTATCAATTCTGGCGCTTTGTATTTGTTCAGCAGCTGATAGCTAAGGAAATCCAGACTTTCCTCGAATACCCGCCGATGCAGAGAGGCGCCAGCTTCAACCTCGATGCGGTAAAAGCGGAAATGTCGAAAAAGATGCAACAGGCGGAGGCGGCGAGCAAAGGTCCGAGCCAGTAACTGAATCCACCCTCACGCCGGGCTGGCAATCGGCCGCCCGGCCGTCAGGAAATGGATCAAGAAGTGGATATCCGCCATTTTATCTTGTCGACGCCATCGTACCGATCATCGTAGAAAATGGGCTTTAAGTGAAGCTGCCCACAGTCAGCCCCCGTTTCCTGGCCGTGTTCGCTCTGAATGCGATCGGGTCTTTGCCGGTTGCGGCGGCCGATGAGGTTATCCGAGTTGCTAATGCTCCACATTTTGCGCCAACAGTCTCTAACGAAACTCCGCCCCCGGCGAATGCGCCACAAGGGATGGTGTGGATTCCAGGCGGCGAATTTTCGATGGGCTGCCAGTTGCCGTCGAAAGGTGTCTGCACCATGGCAACCATGAACGCGGTGAACGACGCGCAGCCGATTCACCGGGTTTATGTCGACGGTTTCTGGATGGACCAGAACGATGTGACTAACGAGGAATTCGCCAAGTTCGTCGCAGCAACCGGTTATGTTACCATTGCTGAACATACGCCGACCAAGGAAGAGTACCCGAACGCTCCTCCGGAAGCTCTGGTGGCTGGTTCCCCGGTTTTTACTCCTACACTGCATCCGGTGCCGTTAGACAACTACCTTCAATGGTGGCGTTATGTGCATGGCGCGAACTGGCGGCATCCCACCGGCCCCGACAGCGACTTGACCGGCAAGGAGAAATATCCGGTAGTGCAAGTCGCCTACATCGACGCTACGGCGTATGCCAAGTGGGCGGGTAAACGCTTGCCCACGGAGGCGGAATGGGAATTCGCTGCCCGGGGTGGCCTCTCTGGCAAAACCTACGCGTGGGGGGATGAATTCAGACCCGGAGGCAAATGGATGGCAAACACCTACCAGGGTCGATTTCCGGTACAAGATACAGGCGAAGATGGTTATGCGGGAATCGCACCCGTGGCCCAATTTCCACCAAACACGTACGGTCTTTACGATATGGCCGGCAACGTCTGGCAATGGTGCAGCGACTGGTATCGGCCCGATTACTACACCCAACTTCAATTCGCCGGGATCGCCGTGGCTCGAAACCCTCAGGGCCCTGACGCTAGCTACAGCCCCGGCGACGATCAACCTCAGCGGGCCCAACGGGGCGGGTCATTCCTCTGCACCGACCAATATTGTACCCGCTATATGGTGGGAACCCGCGGCAAAGGCGACATCGACACCGGCAACAATAACGTCGGATTTCGCTGTGTGATCGGAAAACCGAACTAAAAGTGGCATTCAGAAGAAATAGTCAATTCTGGCGTCGATCCAATTTTTGTAGGAATCGACTCCGCTGATTAAACCATATCGATACTCAATGGATGTGACCCAATGTCTGCTTAGTTTCTTCCCCAACATAAGGTCGAGGGGAACGAACCATTTGCCACTTTTATAGTTTGACCTGATTTCTGGTGCGAAATTCAGAAACCATTCACTTGGTAGATCCAGGTTGAATTGCGCGACGGCCTGGCAAACGGGGCTCAGACGGTCACTCTTCCTCCCAAATCTTGCCCCAAAGTACAATATCGATGCTGAACAAGGATTGATATAAAAGAACTAACTGGATTGGACTTCAAACAGCTGCTGACAATCTCGGCCGCACGCTGAATTATGAATCGCATATCAAAGCTAGCCATCGCGGGAATGCTCCTGCTTTCGGCCGTTACAAGCTGGGCTGGTACCCAGGACACAAAGGCCGCGGTAGAACAACCGGAAAACCCGGCGATTCCACCCTGGCAAATCACAGTTGGTGGGCCCGGCTGGCTGGCTTGGGTTAGTGGACACACCGGATTCCACGGCGTCAACCCTTACGTTAGCGTTGGGCCCGGCCAGATCGTACGGCATGTTGATTTTCTTTGGGCAACGCAAGCCGAGGTTAGAAAAGGAAAATACGGCATTTTCGGTGGGTTTATCTACGTGAATGGACAGGCCGGTGTTAACGGTAGCGGGTTAGTATCGCGGATAGGTGTCGGGTCTCAAACATTTATCGGCCAAACGTTTCTCTCTTACCGCATCATAGATAGCCCGCGTGGTTGGTTAGATCTTTTGGGCGGGTTTAGATTTACTTATGTCGGTAGCCAGGCTGATTTGAACCCGAATGTGCCGGCCATAGATGCAGCCAGTACCCAGTTGGTCAACGACTTCGCCGGCGCTGTGGATGCCAGATTGGTGGCGCGATTGCAATCGGATTTCTCAGGCCTGGCCAGCGACGTCAAAACATTTATTCAAGATACGGTTCTCGATCGCCTTAAATCAATCGAAGGAAGTATCCCATCTCTACCGGTGCCTCCGGTAGCTGCAGGGGCGGTAGATACAATTCGCAACCATCTCCAAGACCTGCTGGACGCCGATGCCCGGGATCTGGCGGCGGCGATTCGCGCCAGTGCGACGGCGCGAGTTAATCAGTTGAAAACCCAAATCAGCCGCCAGGTCGCTACCTTTGTTACCGGCCAACTGAACCGAGGCTACTCTTTTTATGATAGCTGGGCCGATCCGGTGATCGGTTTACGTGGTCGCCTTAACCTAAGCAAAGCCTTTTACCTAATTTCCGAGGCGGATGTCGGTGGATTTGGCATCGGGTCCGACATCGCGGTGGGAGCCTATGGTGCATTAGGCTGCCAAATTACTCGTAACCTCTTTTCTGAGGTTGGTTTCCGCTATCTGTATGAGGATTTTCGTGACGAGAGTGTCGGTTACCTTTATCAGATCTCGTTCTATGGGCCTCAGATTACGGTTGGACTTAGATTTTAGATCGATTGATGCGATCGAGACTCAGAGACCTTCCACCGATGGCAAGTTGCTGATTGTCTGCAACGGCCCTTAGTGACCTTAGCGTTGGCCTTGGAAGCTGGGGGCTGGGGGCCAAGTATTACATTACAGCGAAGGTCGTTTCCAGAAAACTCGGGAACAACAAGTTAAACCAAGCTGAGTTCGTTTCCGCCCGTTCAATTCGCGAGTTGTTCTCCTGTTCGGTAAACGGTGGAGGTGAAGGGAACATAACTTCCCAGGTCGCCGTCCAGCTGAATGCCTAGATATGAAAGCCGCGGCGAAATGGTAGTAGGACCGGCATTTCCGCTGAGGGTATCGACCTTTAGCGGAAACGAGTATTGTACTTTTGAGCAACGACCCGGTAGCAGCCGTTTATTGTGCTATCAAGCTCGAGAGTTCCTGTACCTTAGTAACCGGCGGTGGATTCCATTTGCCAGTCAGCGCTTCGGAGTTCGGAGCATACAGACGCATGGTCAGATTAAAAGGCCCTTTGGGAGCTGGCAGCCAATTGGCTTCTTTGTCTGGACCCGGTCTCGCGTTCTGAAAATAAAGGTCGAGTGACCCGTCCGAGTTGTAGTTGAAAGGCATCCAACTGCTGACCGCGAAACGGCCCAAGTCGTTAGCGACTTGAAAGCCTTCCTGATCGTAGAGCGTAATCGACCAAAAGGCGCCAGCTGGCGGAGTGGTTCCTTTCTCGAAGTGAATGGCGTATTTGTTCCCGCCATCCAGTGGTTTACCTGAATCGTCAAAAAGGTTTTGAGGGTAAATTGCGTCCTCGGGCAGGTTCGCACCGAGGCCAAGCTGCGCGACAATGGCACGCTTGAGATAATAGTTACCATAAACGCCCATCGTATCCGTGTTCATTGACCAACCGTTGACGACTCTTGCGAGCGTGGGGACCTTCCACCTCATTAGATCCTGGGCCGCGCGCGGAACCCGCTCAAGCGCCTTCTTCACGGCTGGATCGACCTGACTGAAGTCGAAGTTTTTTCCGGCCTCGATGCCGAGGTAGCGCTTCATCAATGCGATGATCGGCTCATCGGTGATGTGGGGTGGATTCACTTTCAGAAGTTCTGCTGCGTAGGCGAAATACTTATCCGCCGGCATAGTGTCGACTTGAATCTTGGGGGGAGTCTTCATGTCAATAGTTGGGTCGATCTTGACCTGGACTGCCTCCGGAGTTTTTCCCCACTGCGAAAGTGGCGTAATCTTGTACCCGGCCTGGATTTTGTGAACCGCATCATAGTCTGGCGGACCATCCGTCTTCGTGCGCCCAATGATCCAGACATAAGTGGTCGGCGCGTCGATGCGCAGAGTGTCCTTTGGAAGCTTGAACTCTTCAATGAGCCGGTCCCTGAGGTCGGGTCGCCATTCGGGCGGAATGACAATGAAATTATTCGCCTCGGTTCCGGTTGTGCGCCAACCGGGAGAGGCAAATACATCTGTCCACATATCGAGCATCGGCAGCAGGTAGTAGCGACCGCCGGTGTCCGGAGCCGAGACGATCACCGGTTCCTTGGTAAGATCGAGCCACGCCGACGAGTAGAGCGTATCAAAATTCGGCCGGACAACGATTTTCAGATCCGCGGTGGGATATTCACGGAAGCTTACGAACAGGTTCATCGGACCTTTGCCAGGCTCTTTGTTTGGTTCGATGTTCGTGAATTGCTTGCGGCTGATCTCCATGGTGATGAGCGGGTAAAAGTAGAGGTACGCTTGGACTCCAGCCGCGTAGGCCTCTTCTTCAGTAACGGACGTTTGAGCTTGGGTCGTCTCGATAGGAAACGGCGCTATGAATGCGAACGACAAGATCGTCGCCCCAAACAAGGGAAAAAGGGTTCTTACTGACTGACGAGCTTCGTTCTTCATCGGGCAGGAGATTTACTGTAATATTACTTTTAGGAGTTGGAATTGACGCGGCCGTCAGAGGAGTTGGACGAGAAGGCTCAGACCGCTTGGAATCATCTATCACCTTCGATCAGATCCAGCTATTGCCCCTTAGGGCAACTAGCGCGGCGCTTTCGAGCGGTTCGCAGTCCCGGTTGAAAAAACCTGCGACGGTTCAGCCACCTTATGAGCTCACCCTTTCAGCCCCGGTCCCCTGTGACTAAAGTACCATAGCGCGACCGCAGGCGGGGACGATAGCTTTGTTTGGAACGTAGCGGCAATATGATACGTGTCGATAGCGCCAAGCGCTGCCGCGGTCACAATCTATCTCACTAATGAGCCCATCCTATGTTTGACCTGCCGACGGAGCCGATTAATTTTGCCGAGATACTCGCGAAACGGAAAGAATCTGCGCGTAACAGCATCCGCGAAGCTTCCGTTGCTGAAATCCACAGGCTGGTTACGGAGTTGTACCCGGATGGGAATCACCCATTCGTCGAGATATTCTCGAAATTCATTGAAGAACATCATTCCGAACGGATCTTTCGAGGCGAAACGTCGGACGGTATCGGCTTTGTCTACTACCCAAGATCTAACAACGGTATTTGGTACCGATACGTCGGCAAGGTTGCCAGTGTTGGCCGATTGGGACCGAACGGCCTCAAAGCGCTAGCCGACATTATGGCGGAGACGGGACGGGGTTGATCGCTCACGGAGACAATCAGCGGACGGCAACGACTATAGTTAGCCACGCTTCTACAACGTGACCGATGAGAGGGAAGCCTCTACTCTCAACTGCTCGGAAAGTAAACCGGAAGCAGACCAAACCGCTCTTGGTCCCGGGCATTCATGCCGTCGCTCCGCGGATACCGCCTCGCAAACAGCTTTCGGTTTAAGGACAATGAAGGTGCTTTTCACATCCAACCGCTATCTGCCTCTGGCGCTAGCCATCTTCGCCACGTGCGCCTTAGAGAGTTGTGCGACGTATTCCAGCGTAAGCGAAAGACGTCCGCGTTTTATCCCATTCGCCGGTGGTGGCCCGCTGGCGAGTGCAGCGACGTATATCGTCAAAGCCATGCGGATCGATCGCAGTGAGCCACTCGTGGCCCTCGGTGAATATATCAGCGCAGCGGAGACGGCTTTGGACCAATTGAAACGCAGTCCCAACGACGAGACAGCACGCAACACCTACAACTTTGCCGTTGGGCGCATCATCGCCACGATCCGCGACGCGAAGCTCGATCCGTGGACGCAGCCGTTGCAAGTGCCGTCAAACGGTAGAGAGTTTGTGCTAACACACAGGCTTGACCCGCGTCCCCAGTGGAATCCGGCGCTCTATGTTTTCACCCCGGCGGATCAGTTCGACGTCCGTGGGACTTACGTTACTGAGCGGACCACGCGGGACGGAATCGGAGCGCCGGTCGTCGCGATCGGACGCGAAGTGAATAAAGAGGCACGCGCGAACTTCACTGCGCCGCGTACCTACTACGGCGTCACCGCTATCGCACGTTTTGAGGGTCGCCGCTGCGTACTTTCCTTCGAAGATCCGCTGGCGGTAGAAACCGTCCGGGTGGACGGGCGGATCTTTCCCCTTGGCGCGGATTTCACGGTGCCTCTCGCCGTGATGCTCGCCAGCACGAACCCCAAGAAATTCGAACTCACCCGCATGCTCAACCCGGCCAAGTACGCGGAGACGGCTCGTATCTCCAGGCTACAGCCCTACGACCCGAACAAAACCGTCGTGCTAGTGATCCATGGACTCATGGACACGCCCGCGACCTGGACACCCATGCTCAACCGCCTCCGTGGATACCCTGAGATTCGGCGCAACTATCAATTCTGGTTTTACAGCTATCCCAGCGGTTATCCGTACCCCTATTCCGCTGCAATCCTGCGGCATGAACTGGACGCTATCGAGAAGCGTTTCCCGCTACGGAAGCCGATGGTCGTGATCGGCCACAGCATGGGAGGCTGTATCAGCCGCCTGCTCATCACCGACACCGATGATCAGCTCTGGATGGAGCTTTTTAAGAAACCGCCGGAGCAGGTGACTCTGTCTCCCGAAAGCAGGAAGCTCTTCTCCGACGCACTCATTTTCCAGCACCGCCGGGAGATCGGGCGCGTCATCTTCATCTCTGCACCCCTTCGCGGTAGCGGACTCGCGAGCAATTGGCTTGGCCGGATCGGATCCAGTTTAGTAAGATCACCGGTCGCTCTCCTCAAGGCGGGCAGGGACGCGTTCAAGGTTACTACTTTTCGATCGGGCGAGCTGAAACTCAAACGAATACCTAACAGCGTGGATACCCTCGCGCCGACCAATCGCTTCGTTATAGCAATCAATACTATCCCGATCACGCCCGGCATCCCATATCACACTATCATGGGCGATCGCGGCAAAGGCGACGCTCCGAATTCCTCAGATGGCATCGTGCCGTACTGGAGTTCGCACATGCCGGGTGCTAAATCCGAGCTTATCGTTCCCTCGGGTCATAGTGCGCACCAGAACCCCGAGGCGATTCAGGAAGTCCGCCGTATTCTCATGCTAAATCTCCCGCATATTCCTCAAAAGCGGCCGAATCAAGGTTCAACAGCACAAGACCGTACCAATTCGGGTAAATCCGCGCCTCTCGCGCTTTTTTGATTTCCGCTCGTTCTTCCCAATTTGTCGCTGCTAGACGATCCGCTGCAAGCGCGCCCGATCGGCCTTCCTTGCCTCGTGGCTGTCGTAAGAAGTCCATACGACGAAGGGGATAAACAAGACCTCGAAATAAAGCGTATCCAAAATCCTTATTTTTACTGCTCCCTCCGCCGTGGTGTTCTCCTTGTCGGTAAACGCATGCGCAGCACGAACGCTTCCGGTAAAGACCGGCTCACTATCTTTGGCTCCGCTGGCCGCACCAACGGTGGTGCTAGCGGGACGGTGGGGACCGGTTTTAGCTTCTAACGCTCCTACCGAAAAACGTTCTAAGTTTTAGGTTTTAGGTTTCAAGTTTTAGGTTATCGATTGTCATGACCTCTCTGGCTTCGGGCTTGATGGGTCGATGTCCGGAAGAAAACCCAGCCTCCGATGTTAGTCCCAAGACAGACGACGATCCCTTCGGTGGTGCGCATCAAGCCGGGCGCATTAGATCGCTTGGGCATCTACGCCGAACGCGAGAAGTTCCTGCGGATTGCTCTTTTCTTTAGCCAGGATCTCGATGAGCGATTTATTGGACGATTGACCACTTCGCTCGACGCGGCCAAGGTCGAGATTCTGCTACAGACACCGATCCATTCGCTTGCCTTTGAAAAAGTGGTGGATCTTTCTCACGATTGTCCGGGAAACGTGGACGCCATCGTTGGACTCGGTGGCGGCAAGGCCCTGGATGTTGGCAAATACATCTCCTTTCTAAGGCGCCTGCCTTATTTCTCGGTTCCGACTTCGCTCTCAAACGACGGCTTCTGCAGTTCGCAGTCAAGTCTCACCGTCAGGGGCCGGCGCCGGTCGCTGCCCGCTGGCATCCCTTTCGGCGTTGTTCTCGATACCGCGGTGTGTTTGAATGCACCGGATATACTTTGGCACTCCGGGGTTGGCGATCTGGTTGCGAAATTTACCGCGGTCACCGACTGGAAACTGGCGTTCCACAAAACCGGGACTCCAGTCGATGATTTCGCCGCCTTAGTCTCGGATGCAAGTGTTTACCAATTTATGGCTCGGCCGGACCGTGACCTGGAAGGGATTCGATTGCTTGGTACTGCGCTATTATTGAACGGGATCTCCATGTCGATCTCTGGTTCGTCTCGCCCGGCCAGCGGAAGCGAGCATCTCATCTCGCATGCTCTGGACAGTGTCAGCAAACGGTCTCACCTTCACGGTCTTCAGGTCGGTGTCGCTAGTTATTTGGTTAGTCTTCTTCAAGGTCAGAACTCCGACCGGATTGCAAACCTTTTCGAGGTCACCGGTTTCTGGCAAACAATAGCCAACGATCCATTTGATCGAGCAGAATGGCTGGAAGCGTGTCGTCTCGCGCCGAGCATCAAGCCGGACTACTACACCGTCTTATCCTCACGAGACTGCCTGCCGGAAATCCAACGTGCTATCGAGTCAGACTCCTATCTAAGACGATGTTTTGGTTAGCTAGTGCACCAAGTCTGAGGCTGGTATAGCAGCGTTGCAGCGAATTTTGGCTGGGCGCGCGGCGCGAGGAAGGAGAATACCCGCTGTGGTCTTTGACTGACGAGCAATCCCGCGGACGCGGGACACCCGGCCAAAATCCGCGCAGGCCTTCGGGTTGGGGCGGCGCCGGCGCCGCGCCGCGTTGCTGGCTCGTTAAATAGGGCTCAGCTATTCGCCTCGCCAGCGCCTTGCGAGTCATCCGGCGGCGCTCCCAACGCTGCTATACCAGCCACAGACTTGGTGCACTAAAAAACCGATCGCGATCATCGCTGCGTTTCCTCTTTTTGGAAATTGTCGATGACATCGGCTAGTGTCGCCAAACGGTCAATGGCGCCAGCCCGTTCCTCAACGTGTTCAATGCGAAGCAAGTCGCGCACCGAGGCGTGCGCCTCAACCAGACGCAGAATGATGCCCCGTTTGGCAAGCTCTGCCTGTAGATGCAAGAACATTTTGGCCCCGGCAAGATCGATATAGGGCGAAGTCGAGAGGTCACAAACCACGAGCCGCAGCGACTTTTCTGCAACCGCAATCCGCTCTAACACGACTCGCAGCACATGATCGACATTGAAATAGACAAGTCCCGCTTCAACCCTAAAAGCAAGCACACTTGGGATCGGTTCGTTACTCTTATGCCGGGCACTATCCGAGAAACGACGGGTACCGGGGATACGGCCGAGGAACGCGACGTGCGGGTGGGCCACTCGTTGCAGGAGTAGTAGAATCGAAGCGACGGCGGCTACGATAACACCTTGCAGAATTCCAAGTAGGAGCACTCCGACAAAGGCGATGATCGCAACGGTGAACTCGAGGCGGCTCACCCTCCACAGATGGCCAATCTCCCGGATATTGATAAGACCTTTGACCGCCATCAGCACGATCGCAGCTAAAACGGCTTTCGGCAGGGGTTTCAAAAAGCTAGTAAAAAATAGGAGGCAGAGCGCCAGAGTTACCGACGCGAAAACGAGCGACAAAGGCGTTCTAGCTCCAGCTTTCTCGTTAACTGCAGATTGGGAGAGGCCGCCGGCAACTGGATAACCCTGGCCAAACGCGACAAATAGGTTGGCGCTACCGAGGCCCAGAAGCTCCTGGCGGACATCGAGCTTGTAGCCGTGTTTGACGGCGAATGTCCGCGCGGCAGAAACGCTTTCGATATAGGAGAGGAGCAATGCGGCGAAAGCAAGCGGAATGACGTCATCGACATCCTGGATCTGAAGCATCGGTAGACTGAAGGTGGGCAGCCCGGCCGGAAGTTCGCCCACAGTCGCGACTCGCGTCGCCAGGTTAGTTATCGATATAAAAACAATTGAAATGATTACTACAACCAAGGCAATCGGACGGCTAGGTAGAAACCTTTCACCTAACCATAATAGCAGGAGGCCGACTAAACCGATGGTGACAGTCAGAGGTTGGGCCTGAGTGAGCTGGCTCAGGATCTTCAACAAGCGCTCGATGAAATTGTGCCCTCCGCCCGGAATACCAAGGAGCGCAGGAATCTGGGTGGCGGCGATACTCAACGCTGCGCCTGCCTTGAATCCCAGTAGGACGGTTTCGCTGATAAAATTGGTGAGAGCGCTCAGTCGCAATACCCAAGCTACGATACACATGGCAGCGGCGACGAAAGCCGCGAGGGTTGTGATTTGCGCGTAACGCACTGGGTCACCCATGGCCAGCGGCGCTACCGTAACTCCTACCATGAGGGAGATGGCAGAGGTAGGCCCAATGGCTAAATGCCGGGAAGAACCAAACAAGGCATAACCAATTCCACCCAACAGATAGCCGTAAACGCCAACTTGTGGCGGAAGGCCAGCAAGCGCGGCATAAGCCAGCGCGACCGGTACCGCGTAAGCGGCGAGGGTGATGCCGGCAAAAAGATCATCTTTCAACCAGCCGGCCTGGTAGTCCGGTATCCATTGCGCAGGTGGGAATATCGCTTTCCACCGACTTGCTTTCCCTGGACCACGAACAGTTCCGTTACTAGTTTCTATTTCCAACGGTTGGAATAAACTACAGGTCGTCTTTGCCAGTAAGGTGCTCCCGGGCAATCTCAAGCTCCTGCCGCTTTGCTTCATTGACTTCCGGGTACTTGAGGTCTAAGGAAGCCATCGCATCAATCACCACTGCCGCCACCGCGACTCGCGTGAACCATTTGTTGTCGGCAGGTACGACGTACCAAGGAGCGTCCTCGCTCGCGGTGTTGCAAATCATGTCCTCGTAAGCCTTCATGTATTCCTTCCAAAATCCCCGCTCTTTAGCGTCGGCGGATGAGAATTTCCAATTCTTCGCCGAGTTATCCAGGCGGGCCAAAAAGCGCTTTTTCTGTTCCTTAGCGGAGAGGTGTAAAAAAAACTTTCGGATAACCACTCCGTTTCGGCTCAGGTAACGCTCGATACTCCTGATGTCCTGGAAGCGTTCGTCCCAGACATTCTTAGTAACGAGTTGCGGCGGAATTTTCTGCTTAGCTAACAGCTCCGAATGAACCCGAACGACAAGGGTCTCTTCATAATAGCTCCGGTTGAAAATGCCGATCCTCCCGCGCTCCGGTAAAGACTTTAAACAACGCCACAAGAAGTCGTGTTTAAGGTCTTCGGAGGACGGGCTTTTGAATGAAAAGACCTGGCAACCTTGGGGATTGACACCAGACATGACATGCTTAATGGCGCCGTCTTTACCCGCAGCATCCATGGCCTGAAAGATCAACAGAATCGACCATTGATCCTGTGCGTACAAGACGTCTTGCAAGTCGGCCAAGACTTCAACACCTGCCTCTAGCATTTCCTTAGCCAACGGTTTGTCGTCTGCGGTCACTTCACCGGTGTCGCCAGGATCGACATCCTTCAGCCGGAACTTCTTACCGTCGGTGACGCGGTAGGGGACTATGAATTTCCGGGATCTTTCGATGATTTCTTTCGTTTTCATTCTTAATGGCCAGTGTTGGTAGTGGCAGCAGATCGATCGTTGGCGGCAGCTCGTGTCGGACCTCCGAAAGATGCCTCACCCGTGAAGTCGTAATCGCCCACAAGAGCGTCTATCCAAGGCCATGGCGATGCTATGGGACCAAAGTGCAATAGCGCCCGCGCCCCGATTTTCGCATGATACCCGCGCGATCCGACCATGGAGAAAGTGCACCGAGTCGACACGGTGAAACGCAATGGAATATCATCTTCCTAATGCAGAAATCCTTACTTCTTGGTACAACGATTCTAAGCGCATTTAGCTTCCTGTTCATTGCGCCGAAGTCCTATGCACAAGCGCACACCAAGGGCCGTCAGGTCGCACCTTTCACTTCCACTCTCAAACCCGGCGACTACACGTGGCACCCCGAGTTGTCACCAACCGGGCCAGTAGTGGTTCTAGTGAGCCTGCCAGATCAACTCGTATACGTCTATCGAAACGGCGTTCGCATAGGACGATCGACTGTGAGCACGGGCAAGCCGGGCAAGGGTACACCGACCGGAGTCTTTACCGTCCTCGAGAAAAAAGTCCGTCACACCTCCAGCATTTATAAAGGCGCTCAGATGCCACACATGCAGCGGCTGACTTGGACCGGTATCGCGATGCACGCCGGGCATCTGCCCGGTTATCCGGCATCCGCGGGCTGCGTGCGAATGCCGATCGATTTCGCGGCCAAACTTTTTTCGGTAACCGGTGTTGGTACGACGGTAATTATCGCCGACAATAAATCGGCTCCGACTCAGACGGTTCGTCCTGGCATGGTTTTTTCCGGAAAGGCGGGGACGCCATCCGGAAGCGGTTTCGTCTGGACGCCAGAAAAAGCGCCCAAAGGCCCGGTCTCTATTATCATGAGTGCACCTGATCGTAAGATCTATGTTTACCGCAATGGGGTGGAGATCGGCCGCGCTCCAGTAGACGGATTGGAGACCGCTCGGGTATTCGGCACTTATGTCTATGCGGCCGATGCGACCGTGGATGCCGACGGCCGGCGTGACTGGATCTCAACCGCTAGCGTGGGTAAACGAGCACCTGACCTGAAAGATTTGCAAAGGCGTATCTCGATCGACCCATCCTATCTACGAGATGTTAACAATCTAATTAACCCGGGAACCACTTTGATTCTAACCAATGCGCCGGTGACTAACCAAACCCATAGCGCGCCGGGGTTCAGTATTCTTACTGCCGGATAGCGTATGTCGCGGCCGCGGGAAGGCAGCGCTCCACGGTTCTGACCGAACTGTGGGGATCAGACCGCCTGGTCAAGCGCCTCCCTTTCGCCGAGCGCATTCCGTACCGCAGCTAGTAGGGTCTCATCTGCGAATGGCTTGACTATAAACGCGGAGGCGCCGCCTTTCAGTGCCTCCGCGCGAATCGCCGAGACTTCGCGGCCGGTTATCATAACGACGCGTGTGTCTGGTGATAACTCCCGCAATCGCTCTTGTACTTCGATGCCGTTCGTATCCGGCATCCAGACATCGAGCACTACCACCTTCACCGTGTGTTCGCGAACATAAGCAATGAATTTATCCGGGTTATCGAACGCCTCGGATTCGAAGCCATCCGATTCCAGTAACTCCCGAATTGAACTCAGCACTGACAAATCGTCATCGAGAACACAAATCGGCTTAGTGGCAACGGCCATATCATCGCGGGTTTCTGATCGAGCCTAGTATGCCCTCACTACTTTAGCTATGGTCCTTAGGGGCCGGACATATCGGGCGAAACACCGACTTTTTGAGCCAAGCGGACCAAATCCGCTACAGATTGTACGCCTAGCTTATGCATCACACGTCCCCGGTGTGTTTTGATTGTACGGAGCGCAGCGCCCAGCTCGAATGCGATTTGTTTGTTAAGCAATCCGGTTATGACTAGGCGGAAGACTTCGAACTCCCGCGGCGTGAGTGTCGCAATCCGCGCGCGGACTAGAGCCACCTCGTGGCGCTCTCGCCAACTATCGGCGGATCGTGCGATCGCCTGAGCCACGGCATTCAGCAAGGCATGATCGTCAAACGGTTTCGCTAGAAAGTCGACTGCGCCGCGTTTCATTGCTTGAACACCCATCGGGATGTTGCCATATCCGGTGATGAATACGATTTGCTCGATTCTGCCCCGTTCCGTCAATTGTCGCTGAAGCGCCAGCCCATCAAGGCCCGGCAATCGGACATCTAACACCAGACACGCGGGGCCAACATTTGGTGCACGCGTCAAAAACTCGGCGGCGCTAGCGAAGCTTTCAACCGAATAACCGTCACTTTCGAGTAAAGTGGCAAGACTTGTGCGCACCGACTCATCGTCGTCGACCACGAAGACGTGCCGTCGAGACTCTTTCATGGTAGGTCCTCCTGCGCGGCTGGAAGCGAAAAATGGACACAAGCGCCTCCACCCTCGGCATTCTCGGCCGCTAACTCTCCGCCGTGTGACGAAATGATTGAACTAGCAATGGAAAGACCCATTCCTAATCCATCCTGCTTCGTCGAATAGAAAGGCTCGAAAATCCGGTTCGGATTTTCCTTAGGCAGGCCGGTTCCAAAGTCGCGAACACCGATCCACACGTGGTCACAAGCATGTTGCCGGCTGCTGATAATCACACGGCGTTCCGCTGCGGGAGACTGTCGCATCGCGTCGAGGGCGTTCATCATGAGGTTTAAGAGCACTTGCTGAATCAGTACCGGATTTGCGCTCACCACCGGCAAATTGGGATCAAGCTGTGATAAGACCGTACAATGCCGTTCGAGCGCGTCGGAATGCACCAACTGGACCACCTCGGCGATGATGTTATTCAGGTTCACCGAGGTGCGTGCTCCCTCACTCTTCCGCACCATAGCTCGAATGCTGCAGATGATTTCACCCGCCCGGCGAGCGTCCATGACAATCGCGTTCAACAGGCGGTCGAGTCTCGGCAAATCGGCCTTTCCTTTGGCGATGAAACGCCGGCCCGCACTCGCGTTGTTCATGATGCCAGATAAAGGCTGATTCAGCTCATGAGCGAACGCGGTAGCCATTTCTGCCACGAGTTCAACCCGGCCGAGATGCGCGAGCTCTTCGCGATATTGGCGTGATTCTGCTTCTGCGTGCTTGCGAGCAGAGATATCTACGATAACTGCTAAGACAAGGACGCCTTTCTCTCCTTGAATGCGGCTGGTCCCGATCTCAATCGGAACCTCGCTCCCATCTTTCCGCCGGCCGAACAACTCTCTTCCAGCACTCGTTACCGGCGTCTTAGATGCAGAGACAAGATTCGTCCGAAAGAACGGATGCGATTCACGGAAGCGTTCCGGCACCAAAATTTCGACCGGCTCTCCGATCAATTCTTCGCGCCAATAACCAAACAGCATTTCGGTCGCGGTGTTCACCAGATCGATCCGACCCCGGTCATTCACCAGAAGGATGCCGTTCGGCGAACCTTCTACTACCAGGCGGAGCCTGTCCTCGACGTCCTTCTGAGCCGTTACATCAATGGAAATCCCCAGCAGGTGAGCGGCTTTGCCATTTCCCGAATTCAAAGAACGGCCCCGAGCGCCAATCCAGCGGATCGCGCCATCCGGCAATATCACGCGATACTCGGTTGAATAGTCGCCGTGAGTCTGAATCGCTTGCTTTATTGAGGCCTCGCGGACGGCGCGATCATCGGGATGGACCCGAGCGACAATCGTGGCCGGGTCGAGGCGAGCCTGATGATCAAGTCCAAACAACGCTCGCCCTTTTTCCGTCATCCAAACCTCGTTTTTTGCTGTGTCCCACGCCTCCATGCCTAGATTTACGCTATCCGCGACAAGGCTTAGGCGCTCTTCGCTTTGCCGCAGTGAGGCCTCGGCTTTACGCCGCGAGTTCCGTTGGGAAATCAATCCGACAACCAAGATGGTCTGTAAGAGAACAGCCGCGAGCGCAGCCAAAACGAACTTGCGTTTCGTCTCCCAAAACCCAGGCAGCCGTAATTTCACATCGGCAGTTGCTGGAACCCGCTGTTCGGACAGGCCTGCTTTCTTTAGGGCCTGCCAGTTTATTAGCAACGGATTAAGACTTTCGTTTTCGGGTG
>JAFAZK010000057.1 GCA_019239825.1 Verrucomicrobiota bacterium
GCTGCCAGTTCTGGCTTCAGCCCTTCTGAGTAGCCTGGCCACTTTCGTCTTCGTATTTCGAGGCTTCAGATGCCGATTCGCTTGCGCTGCGGCTCACACCTTCGCTTCCCAAGGCTTCAGTGTTTCAGTTGCCCTCCCACTGCTTGGCCTGCTTCATGTCCGATAACTCTTTACATGGCTAATTCCTTTCAATCAGCGAGTCTCACTAGGCTTTGCTTGGCGCTCCAGAGGCTAACGAAGTAAAGGAAGGTCTGTTCACACTCAAACCTCGAAGCTCAGATTGATGCTTTATCCTTCGTTACCTTCGTTGCCTTCTGTAAAAATCTTCTCCTTTTGTGGTCGGTTCGGCCGGAATATTTTGTCGTCGTTTCCTCTCTTAACTCTGTTGAAACTTCGTCTTTGTGATCTTTGTGTTCTTCCGTGCAGATCTTACAGTGGGGACGCGGTTTTATAGTCCGGGAAACGTGCGTATGTCACAGGCGCTAGCAGGATTTGGGAGTCATCATCGTTATGCCGATAAAGACAGAGCTCGAAATCGATGCCAGCGGTAAATCGTTTGGTACTGGTTTGTTACCAGAGCTTATAACGGCCTTGCGCCGCTGCCGTCCCGGCGATCTTCTGGCCGTCGTTAGCCCGGAAGCCGCTCTTGGCGTCGACCTGGAACTTTGGTGCCGGTTCACCCGCAATACTCTAGTCGAGACGACCACGGATTCGGGGCAGAACCGGTGGGTGATCCGATGCGGGGAGCCTCCGGCGGATAACCGCTCTGATCGTCCCGTCGGCTCGCGCCTTTGGCTCTACACGAATTTCGATTGTAACCTTCATTGTGACTATTGCTGCGTGCGTTCCTCGCCTAAAGCACCCCGGCGGGAGCTTGGCCTGGCGCGCGTACAACAGATCGTCACCGAAGCGGCGGCACTCGGCGTTGGTGAATTCTTTTTAACCGGCGGCGAACCTTTTCTGCTACCGGACATCGCGCAGATTCTCGTTGCTTGTACGGCAGTCGCCCCGACCACCGTCCTCACTAACGGCGCTCTATTCGGGGGACGAAGATTCGAAGCGCTGCGCTCAGTGCGACACGATCGATTGACTTTGCAGATTAGCCTCGATAGTCCGACCCCGGAAATCCACGACCTCCATCGCGGAAAAGGGACTTGGGAGCGGGCTTTAAAAGCGATCGAGCTCGCCCGCGCGGAAGGATTTCGGGTTAGATTGGCTGCAACGGTCTCGACCGACGAACAAGCCGAGGAGTTTGAGCGATTCCTCGATGCGCGCCAGATCGGTGAGAAGGACCGGGTGATCCGCCGAATCGCGCTTCGCGGTTTTGCCATCAAAGGTATGGCAGTCGCGCGCGCCGATCTGGTCCCAGAGGTTACGATCACCGCAGACGGTGTCTATTGGCATCCGGTCGGGGCCGACGATCCGGACCTGTTGATCACTCGGAATATCTTTCCTTTGGCTGAAGCCTTCGCCGCCGTTCGCCGGGCCTTTGAGCACGAAAGCGAACACGGCCGCCGATTGGCGAGTATTTTTAATTGCGCGTAAATCGGGCTACTAATCGTACTCGTACTCGTCGTCGAAGTTTGGTAGGGCGAGGCTCCAAAACGTGACAGGCTGCCGATCTATTCGTGTTCAAGGGCTGCCTCGCGTAACGATTAGGCAGCATGGCCGAGCCGGGGGTGCGGCGCGACAAACAGATGGACTTATTCCTACCACTAGCTCCGGATTAGTTTTTGTCCTCTGCGGAACAAAGGCTCAGTTCAAGGGCCGAAGGACAAACTCGCCCAATCAGTTTGCCACAAGCAACCCCCGGCTCGGCCATGCTGCGTAAGCTGTTAGACCAGACAAGCACTGAACTAAATAAGCCAACAGCCTGTCACGTTTTGGAGCCTCGCCCTACCAAATTTCGAGGACGAGGACGACTAGGAGGGCCCCTCTGGCTCAAAAAAACCTTGCTTCGCCGCGGCTTGGCGAAGCGAATCGTAACCGTCGAGATGCGGTACCTCCCAGCGGCGGAGCCCTTCCGCTTCGAGGACCGTACGATGGCTAGGGTTCTCGTAGTTCATTCCGGAAAGCGCTTCGACGAAACGCGTCGCTAGGGAGCGATCCAGATCCGGGCGAGCGGTGAACATACAGTGATTGAAGGGCGGCGATGTCCAGATCTCGGTTAACGCCCCTTCCGGCACTAAGCGTTCGGTATTCACTGTCTTCCAAAACGGGCTGCCCACCGCGCCCGCATCGGCTCGGCCGTCGAGAACCGCGCGGACTACTTCTGCCTCACTTCGGCCGGTGTCGCCGTGCTTACCTACATCACTGTTGAAGCGCAGCGTCCGATAATCCTTATATTCGGCCAAACCTTCGCCCTCCAGGAAATGAACCGGCAGGATCGCGGCGTGCCCGCTGTCACGGCTGCCTAGAGCCAAAGTGCGGTTTCTGAGATCGGCCAGCTTCGTAACAGCCCCGCCGGTGGCCGCAAAAATCTTCGTGGTCCAACCGATATCGGTGTCGCGCATGGCGATCGCCTGGCACCGGTGCTCGCTCCATTTGTCGGATTGGAGATACGCGAGATTGGTGTTCCAGGCGATATCAATGCGAGGCGTGAAATCGCCCGATTGCGACAGAAGCGCTGCTACTTGCATTTCGTAGCTTTGAAATAGGACTACCTCGACCGGCAGACCCGCTTCTTCGTGAAAATAGTGCCGCATCCCTTCCCAGATGGTTACCACCTTCGGATCGTATGCCACTGCACCTACCCAGATTGTTCGGCTCATAGTGCTCCTCGCCTGAGGCTCGGACTAATAACAAATGACAGATGACAGATGACAAATTCTTCAGTCCGCCGCGCATGGAAAACGCGACAATTTGTCATTTGGGATTTGTCATCTGTCATTCCGACGAGTTGTACGGTAGTTATCAGGTTTGTATTGCTCTTAAGGCTGAAAGATTTGTGCGGCAACTCGGGCTAAAACAGCGGTATGCCCAGAACCGCCTTTCCAATGAACTCCTTCAGTACGTCGCAGGTTGGCGCCATGACCGCGCCGGCGTGAGCATCTCTGAACAAGCGTTCTATACTCAACCGTTTAGAGAACGCTGAACCACCGCACACTCGCATTGCGGTGGAAGTGACCGCGATTGCGGTGTCACCGGCAGCAGCTTTGGTTTCGAGCACTCGAAGCATCGTCGTATCGCGGGGCTGTTCGAGGTGCGCAACCAAATCATCTAACCGCGTTGAAAGCCCATCAGTATCGATTTGCATTTGCGCGAGCTGCGCCCGCAGCGTGGGCAAGCTTTCTCCGAGACTCTGACCGAGGTGTTCGAACCGTGCATTCTTAAGGTGGGATGCCGTAGCTGCAACCGCGGCGCGACAAAGCCCAAGCGAGACCGCCGCCGACCCCAGATTGAATGGTGGCAGGACTACATTCAGCATTGCCTGGAAGCCTTGACCGTCATCAGTCAGTTGGAATTCAGATGGCACCTCACAGTCTTCCAGAATCATCGGAGCAGAAGCGTTTGCCCGAAGCCCCAATCCATCCCATGCTCCCTCTACTTTCAAGCCGGATCTGCCTGCCGGAACAACGTAAAGTGTTGAATCGGTCGGACCAGCACCATCAGGCGCGAGGGTTGAGATGACATAGCTTTGGGCACAGCCGGCACTTGTCACCCATGACTTATTCGCGGTAACCAGCACCCCCTGGCCGTTTCGTCGCGCGCGCGATACCGGCGCCCAAAAATGACTCCGTGAGCCGGCCTCACTAAAAGCGAGGGTCGATAGATGCTTACCGGTGGCGATCTCCTTGAGAATCTGTTCAACCGCACTAGTTTTTGGAGCTGCCGCGATGGTTACGGTGGCGCATTGATGCATCAGATAAACCATCGCCACTGATGCGTCCGCTTCCGCCAAGGTTGCGGTGATTGCCGCAAACGTTCGTAGCCCAAGGCCAGCGCCACCGAGTTCGCTCGGCAGCAGCAGCCCGAGAAACCCGGCCTGTCCAAGCGCCTCAACCGCGTCGGTCGAGAATCGCCCCTCCTTATCGTTGGGCCTGGCAGCCGGAGCTAACACGCGATCGGCTATGTCCTTTGCCTTCGAAACAGCAGTCTCGTGATTCATAGTGTTCTCTAGGGGCTCACAATGGTTGTGATGGGGGAGTAAAAAAGGCCAGAAAAAATTCCTATAGCTACTGCGGTTATTTGTTCGCAAATTCGGATTGTCGGCCAGTTAATTCTTTCACCGCCGCCCAAATTCGATCTCGCCTGTGAAGACAGCCTCCCCAGTTGCCCCTTGAAATGGCCCACAAGGAAACACCTTTCTTTAGCGATCGCGAACGGGCCTCGTTGGCCTGGTGCGAGACCGTGACTCGAATTTCGGAGACACGCACGCCCGATGAAGCTTACCAAGCTGTCCGCGAGCACCTCGATGAAGCCGAACTCGTGAACCTGACGCTAGCGACCACGGCGATTGACACTTGGAACCGGATTGCGATCAGTTTCCGGTCCCTACCGGGAACTGCTCGGCTACCGCGTCCCGCCGCATAATCGGACCAAGCAGAAGAAAATCTCACGCAAAGACGCAAAGCCGCAAAGGTTAAGACAGAGGAGACAAGATAGCCGCAAAAGGAACAAAGATACGACTAGAATTGTTCGGCACTAAGCGACTGTCTTTGTTTTTGGCCGTCTTTTTTGTGCTTTTTGCGCCTCTTTGCGGCTATTCT
>JAFAZK010000180.1 GCA_019239825.1 Verrucomicrobiota bacterium
TTTTCCGGATCGTAATTCCGGAACTGATTCCCGCAGCGCTCACCGGCTTCACTCTGGCATTCGCTCGGGCAATTGGAGAATACGGTTCCGTGGTTTTCATCTCCGGTAACATGCCGATGAAAACTGAGATCGTGCCGCTGCTAATCATGATGGAGCTGGATCAGTTCCATTATACCGAGGCCACGGTCATCGCGGCCGTGATGTTGGTCGTTTCGCTGATTTTACTATTTCTGATCAACGGGTTGCAGCGCTGGGAAAAACTCCAGGGTGAGTTCGTTTGAACCATGGAAACCGTAAGCCCCATACCGATCAGCCATCCGGCCATCCGCGATCCGTGGCCAGTGCGAGCGACCCTGCTGATCATTGCGATCGTGTTCGCGGTTCTATTCCTTCTCGTCCCACTACTGGCGGTATTCTATGAAGCTTTCCAAAAGGGTATTCCGGGTTACCTGGCAGCGTTAGCGAAACCAGCATCGCAGTCCGCGATTCAACTCACGCTGTTAGTGGCCGCTATCGCGGTCCCCGCCAATCTGATCTTCGGCGTCGCCGCATCCTGGGCCATCGCCAAATTCAATTTTCCCGGTAAAGCCGTTTTGATTTCTCTCATCGATCTGCCGTTCGCGGTTTCACCGGTTACCTCCGGTCTAGTATTTGTCCTGCTTTTCGGCGCGCGCGGATGGTTCGGCCCCCTGCTCAGCGCCTGGAACATCAAAATCATCTTCGCCGTGCCTGGGATCGTGCTGGCCACGATCTTCGTTACTTTTCCGTTTGTCGCTCGCGAGCTGATCCCGCTCCTCACCTCCCAAGGCAGCGACGAAGAACAAGCCGCGCTCTCCTTAGGCGCCAACGGCTGGCAAACCCTTTGGCGCATCACGCTACCCAAAGCTCGCTGGGGAATCCTTTACGGAGTGATCCTGTGTAATGCGCGCGCCATGGGCGAGTTCGGCGCCGTCTCCGTCGTTTCCGGCCATATCCGCGGACTCACCAACACGATCCCTCTCCACGTCGAGGTTCTGTACAATGACTACGATTACGTGGGGGCTTTCGCTGTCGCTTCACTGCTGACGCTGCTGGCCCTTTTTACTCTTTTGATCAAGACGCTCCTCACCTGGCGCAGGGCTGATCTTGTCCCCGGCTAATTTTCGAATCTTTTCACCACAGAGATAACAGAGAAATGAATAGGAAGCGCTGCAACGCTATGGATTCGGCAGCCTGAACTCCTGGAACTCCCTTGAACTCCTTCGAAAAATGCGCATCGAAGCAAAACAACTAGTCCGGCGATTCGGCGGTATCATCGCGCTGGATGGAGTTTCTCTAGCCGTCGATGATGGCGAGTTAGTAGCGTTACTCGGCCCCTCCGGCTCCGGAAAAACCACGCTACTGAGATTGGTAGCCGGGCTCGATTTCCCCGATTCCGGGCGCATCTTGTTTGACGGTTTGGATGCCACGTCGCTTCCGATCCAAAAGCGCCGGGTTGGTTTCGTCTTTCAGCACTACGCTTTGTTCCGGCACATGAGCGTCGCCAAAAACGTGGCCTTCGGCCTCGAAGTGAACCGCAACCAATTTCGGATGAACCGCCGCCAGATTCAGGAGAGAGCCAGCGAATTACTCCGATTGGTCCAACTACCCGGCTTCGAAAATCGCAGCCCGCACCAGCTTTCCGGCGGTCAACGCCAACGGGTAGCCTTGGCGCGAGCGCTGGCCATCGAGCCTCGCATTCTCTTGCTCGATGAACCGTTTGGGGCTCTGGACGCTAAGGTTAGAAAAGAATTGCGCGCCTGGGTCCGCAGCTTGCAACAACAGTTAAAAATCACCACGATCTTTGTCACTCACGACCAAGAAGAAGCCCTGGAGCTAGCTGACCGCGTCGTGGTTATGAACCACGCTCACATCGAGCAAGTCGGTACTCCGTCCGAGATCCACGCATTCCCGGCAACCCCTTTCGTGTCGGAGTTCCTAAGCGGGACATCGCCCGTAGAACGTCCCTCGCTGGCAAGGCCGTAGTCTTTCGAGAGCACCAGCAGTCACATCACCGATAAGACTTATAGGACCAATAGGGCCTATAAGCCTTCTGCGTCCTATAAGTCCTATTGGTCGTATAGGTCCTATTCGCGGTAACACGTCGAGCGCTTTTCCGTCCCTAGCGCTTGGCCCGGTAGACCACCCCGCTCTCGAACTCCTAGTACTTCAAAATCCTCGACAAAAACTGCCTGGTCACTTCCTCTTTCGGCTGATCCAGCACTTGGGCGGGCGGTCCGCACTCAACGATTCGGCCCTGACCTAGGATGGCAATCTGGTCAGCGACCCGATGCGCGAACCCCATCTGATGGGTCACTAAAACAAAATCGCGGCCTTCTTCTCGAAGTTCTTCTATGAGGTCTAACACCTCGCCCGTCATTTCAGGATCCAGAGCCGAAGTAGGTTCATCGAACAAAAGCAGCTTCGGCTTTATCGCCACGGCCCGGGCGATGGCAATCCGTTGACGTTGCCCTCCCGACAGCTGGGCCGGTTGCTTGTGTGCGTGCTCCATCAATTGAAACCGCTCCAGGATCTCGGTAGCAGATTCCCGAGCTTTTTGCGGTGTGTATTGGTGCACCTTTTCCAGTGGCAGCGTGACATTCGCAAACGCGGTCAGATGCGGAAACAAATTGAAGCTTTGGAACACCGTCCCGACCGTCCTGCGATGTTCTCTCAATAGCTTTTCTTGAAAGACTATCTCGTTGTCGTTCAACCAGACCTCACCTTGATCCGGTCGCTCCAACCCCGCGATCACCCGTAACAAGGTCGATTTCCCACCACCGGACGGGCCGATCAAGGCTAGCGTATGGACCTTCTCGAGCAACAGCGTGATGTCACCTAAAACGAGCTGTTTGCCGAAGCTCTTGCTAAGGTTTCGGATCTCAAGTTTCAAATCTGGTCCTTCGTTCAAGCCACTGAGTCCAAATAGTAATCGGTAATGTGAGCACCAGATAACCGATGGCCAGCGGGATATAAGTCTCAAATAAGCTATAAGTCAGCCCGCCAACTTGTTGGGCGTTCCAGGTAAACTCGCCGATTGAGATCACCGACAGCAACGACGAATCCTTGATCAAGGAAGCGAACATCCCAGCTAATCCCGGCAAGATAACGCGGATCGCTTGTGGAAAAATAACATACCGATAAGTCTGAACTCGGGTCAGACCAATCGCGCGAGCAGAGTCAAGCTGCGAAGCCCCGATACTTTCGATCCCTCCCCGCACAATCTCGCTGATAAACGCCCCGGAAAAGATCGCCAGGGTTGCCACGCCTACGACTAGACGGTTCTCTAAATGGATCGCGGATGCAACCACATAGAACGCGAACGAAATCTGAACCAGAAGCGGCGTCCCTCGAATCGTCTCCACATAGATCCGGCTAAGCGCACGCAGAACGAAAAAGCCTGAGCGTCTAAGCAGCGCGG
Source organism: Verrucomicrobiota bacterium (assembly GCA_019239825.1). Lineage (GTDB taxonomy): Bacteria > Verrucomicrobiota > Verrucomicrobiia > Chthoniobacterales > JAFAMB01 > JAFAVN01. Next base: position 3,440 of record JAFAZK010000180.1, read on the forward strand.
TAGTCACCCCGATCAGGGTGCTCAGCACCAGCGCCATCGCGGACACCAAAATCGTGGTGAACCATCCCCGCCAAAAAAAGTTTGCGTACCCGCTGACCGCGTCCCAGTTCCAGTTATATCGTAGACTGGCAAAAGCGTACCACGCCACCAATGACAAAAGCAGGAAAGCCAGCACCCAATTGATGGCGACAATCCACCAGGCCGGTCGTGTTTGCCGTTCTTCCGCCGATTGCCAAAAACAACGCCGGACGCTACGCCATGCGCGAACGGCAAAACCTGTGGTCGCAACTGGTTCCATGCACTTATCCGCAGATTAGACCGAAGCAAATGACCGATGACAAATGACAAATGACAGGATTGAGACGAGGTCTCGAGGTAGCGCCGCGGCGATTCGCCGCCAGCGGTTTCAATTTGTCATCCGTCATCCGTGATTTGTCATTGCCTCCTCTGTAATCTGCAGATCTCTAATCGGCTTTCGCGTCCATTCGCGGTTAGGGTTTGGCGCTCACGCGTTGCAGACAATCCAATAAATACGGAATCAGTTGTTTCTTCCGAGAGACGATATTGTTCATCTCGTACAGATTCGGTCCCAGATTCGGATATTGGATCAACTCCTGGAACTCGGGCGGAGCTGCGATCAACATGCGCGAGTTTTGCGTGTTAACGTCCGTAACCAGCAACGCGCTGAAATAGGCCTCGTGTTTCGCGCGATAATCTTCAAGCGCCTCAAACAAAGCCGCTTTTTTGTCGTCGAAATACGCGAAACTCAGCTCCTCGATTTGCGCGACGCTGAACCGGAAGCCGCCCTCTTCGTAATCTTTGCAATCGGCTACCACCACATCTTTGGGTGCCAAGCTCAATAGCGGCGATCCCACGGCAAAAATCTCCTTGGCCAGCTCATCGGGAGCGACTCCAGTGATTTTGCTTAGCTCTTGCAACACCTGCGCATCGACCGGCGTCGCCGTCGGCGAGGTCAGATTAAGGGTATCCGAGATGAGCCCAGCCATCAGTAATCCGGCAATCGGTGGTTTGATTTTGATCCCGAATTGGCGATAGCATAGCGCAACGATCGTACTCGTAGATCCAACCGGATTGTTCCAAAACAGAATGGGTACATCCGTGCGTAAGCTGCCCAGGCGATGATGATCCAGGACTTCGACAATCGGAATTTCGTCCGCCCCTTTTACCGCCTGTGTCATCTCATTGTGGTCGACCAGGATGAGTTGGCGCGGCACCGTCTTCAAAAAATCACTCTTGGATAGAATCCCCACCAAACGTTTGCTCTCGTCTAGCACGGGGAAATTAAAGTCCGGTGCGTTCGCCGCGATTTTGCGAGCGGCTGCCACTGTGGTTTCGGGAGTAAAACTCGCAAACGTCGGTTCCACAAATTGATCCACCCACACGCTGCCCCGGGAAAGGAGCACCGACGTCCCGGTATCAAATCGACTCGAGATTAAACAGGTGCCCGCGGCTTTTGCTGCTTGGCGGACTTCGGCCGAGACTCCCAGTCCTCCGGTTACGACGATAGTGGTCACGCCACCTCGAATAGCAGCTAACTGCACGTCTTCGCGATCGCCGGCAAAAAGTACAATTTTGCCGCTATCATAATGTTCGAAACGCCCGAGAAAGGCTTCGATGCTCATCGCCGCCACCATGATAATCAATTCGCGTTCCTCGTGACCCGCCGTACCGGCCAGAACATTCCCATCCAACGCTTCCACCAGGTCTGCGACCGACGCGTTAATCAACCGGTAGCTACTGGTTTCTGCTCGACCAGGGAACAAATGGTTGGTTATTTTCCAGCCCGATAATAAGCCGAGGCACCTGTCTTCATCGTCAACCACCGGCAGCCCGCGCAACCGTTTCCGTTCAATCGAATTGATAGCCTTATTGATGGTGGAATGGTGCAATACAGACACCACCTTTGTTTCCATGAGATCGCCGACTTTCGGGGTCACATCCCCGACGAAATCGGGGGCGGGCACACCGAACTTTTCCAGGACGAAGTCAATCCGGGCATTAGTGTTTCCGGCCCGAGCGACCAATATGTTGGGGGTGCCTAATTCTCGTTTCAATTCCCCATAAGCAATCGCGGAAACAATCGAATCCATGTCGGGGTTACGATGGCCAATGACGATAGTTTGCATGCGAAATGCTGCTAAAAATTAATAGTTACCGGTAAGCGACGGCGGACGGGAAAGCAATGGAAGGGATGAAATGTACTCAAATCGCCAAAATCGCGATGAAGTGAAGGCCCACTCAATGAGTAAGTTATGGAAACATGGCAAAAAAGATGCATTTTCTCGAGATGTGGCTAAACCTACCGGTACAATCGACAAACAAATCATTTGAAATGCCCTGAAACCTGAGCCAATGTAGCGACGAAGATTTTTTCGGATTGTTCTGGGGGGAACAGCAGCCCTTCGTATCCAGCGGATACGGGGGGCTGTATTTTTTTAGGGAGGAACCGTGGAGCGCTGCCTCGCTTGCGAAGCCGATGCGGCCGGAACCATTTGCGAGCCCGACCTTGGTAGGGCGAGGCTCCCTTACGCCCACTGATATTAACGAAGCCGCAGCTGCACTCAATCCCAACGTCTTGCTACGCCAAAACCCGTGCCGAGCCGCGGGTATCCAGCGCCGCTGCGGATAACAGTTCAACCCACGCGACGAATTATGTCTCCAAAACCAAACAGTGCTGCAACACTCAGACCCACGGCTCGGCGCGTCGATCGGCATAGCGAAATCAGGTCACGTCACCACAGTCGATTCTTCGCAAACACGAGAGAGACATTCGGGAGCCTCGCCCCACCAAAAACGGTAAGGTGAAAATCTCGGCGCGCCGCCGAACGATTTCCTCATGAAGCTCGACCGCGCCGGATTTGAGCCGCGCGTTGGATGTGCCACCTCGCAGATATTCTAACGTTCGAGACCGGATTAGGAAATACGCCGCAGGAACGTGCACACACGGCTCAAATCCGGCGCGATTACGTCTGAAGGGTAACGAGCGATATCCGCACCGAGATTTTCGCCCTATCACCTTTCCCTCGTTCTCGATCGCAGCTCCCTGTATCTTCCCGGCAAATGACCCGGCCTCGTTTCTCTTGGCCCCTGGCTTTCGTCATGATTGCGCTCATTGGCGCACTCTTGATTTATTTTATATTCGACCGGCTCACCTCCTGGCCCGAACGAGCCTTCGCTTCGTTCACGCACGAGTCGACTGCCAGCGTTGCGAAACTCCGCGATGTCCTGGCGGATACCTTTCAATTTCGACCCCGTGTCGTCGTTCGGAATAAGGTTTTCTACGAGTCGTCCCAAGAGGTCATGCAACTCACCGTGCTGACCAAAGACACCCAAGTGATGCACGAGAGTGATCAAAGCTGGTTAGGAAGTACGAAGCATATCCGGATCCGGGCAACTTTTCGTTTACATGCCGGTTACGATCTCGATAAACAATGCCAGGTATCTGTGCAGGGAACCACGGTGACCGTCACGTTGCCGCCGGCAAAAATCTTGAGCAGCGAAGTTCTCCATTGGGAGGTCGAGGAGCTCCAAGATGGTCTGTGGAACAAAATACAGCCTCAAGACATTACTGCCGAGCTCAACGCCTTACCGAAAATCGCGGTAGAGCAAGAACGGGATTTGCCAGCCGAAGCCCAACGCGCCTTCGAGCGGGAACTCTCAGATAAGCTGAAGCCTCTTGGCTATCAGGCAAAAGTTCAGACTGAGACGAAAGAAATGACAAATAACAAATGACAGATGACATATTGACTGCCGCGCCCTCGCCCGCTCGCCCACGTGGCCATTCGCCCATACGCCGATTCGCATCTGTCATTTGTCATCTGTCATTTGTCATTCTTTTAGCCGGCTGTGCGACCCGCCCCACATTTCGAACCGTCGTGGTCGATCCGGGACACGGAGGGCATGATCCGGGAGAGAACCAACGCGGTGTATTGCCAGAGAAAATCTGGACCCTTGACTTGGCATACCGCCTCAAAAGCCGTTTAGAACAAGCCGGCTTTAACGTCGTAATGACACGGCAGTCCGACGTCTATATCCCGCTGCAGAACCGAGTTCTAATCTCGAATTCTCAGCCCAACGTCATCTTTGTCAGCCTCCACTTTAACGGTACGCCGAACCGCAAAATTCAAGGGCTGGAGACCTATTACGACACAAGGCGCAGTGCCAAACTGGCCGCCAAAGTGCAGCAAAGTATTCTGCTATTGCCTGGTGTCGTCGATCGTCGGATAAAGACCGCGCCTTATTTTGTGATCCGCTATAACGCGAATCCGGCAATCCTGGTCGAAGGCGGATTTTTGAGCAATCCGATCGAATCTCGGCGCATCGCTTCGCCAGTTTACCGCGACCTCTTAGCGGAGCAGATCTACCAGGGAATTGTCGCTTACCGTGGCAGAACACCGCTGCAGGAGAACCAGGCTGCGAAAACTGCGACGCGATGATGGCCGACGATAGATTACAAATGACAATTGGAGGCTTTTACCGGCCTTAGGTATTTGTCATCCGTAATTTGTCATCGGTCATTGCCCTGCCCCGCCCATGACTGCCGCCAATAAGATCACTCTGACTCGGATCGGCCTCATTCCCGCCTTTGTCTGGCTGGCATGGGCCTACGGCCGCTCATTCGCCGGGGGGCAACCGATGGAATCCTACCGATTCGGCGCGATCACTCTGTTCTTACTCGCCGCTTGCACGGACGGTATCGATGGCTTCGTCGCCCGCCAGTTTCACCAGGAGAGCCGGCTTGGCGCTATTCTAGACCCGATCGCCGACAAAGGATTAGTGGCGGCCGCGCTCATCGTACTTGCAGCCTCGGGCTGGCCTCAGAGCTTGCCGTTCTGGTTCCCCTGCGCTGTGATCGGTCGCGACCTCGTGCTTGGGATCGGATTCACGGCGTTAGCTAGGATGATCGAACGCGTCGACGTCCACCCAAGCCTGACCGGAAAAATTGCCACCGTCTTCCAATTGACCTCCATCGCCTGGGTCCTCTTCCGCATCCCGCGCTTTTCCTCAACGCTGGTTATCATCGCAACATTCCTCACCCTCTTTTCAGGAATCGGCTATGTCCTCGACGGCCTTCGGCAGCTCAGAGCTAGAGGTTCTAGGTTGTAAGTTTAGGTTTTAAGTTCGAAGTTTTGCGTTACTAGTCCTCCCTGCGATCTTGGGGAGCGCCCAATGATGCGGTCAAGGCGCGCAGCGCCCGACCTAGAACCTACAACTTTAAGCTTAGAACCTGGAACTTATAACTTATAACCCTTCACCGGGTATAACGTTTGCTGCATTGAGATGGCTACGGTGCCAACGGTCGCGATAGTCGGACGTCCCAACGTCGGCAAATCAGCTTTGTTCAATCGCCTTTTGCGACGACGCATCGCCATTGTTCACGACCAGCCCGGTGTGACTCGAGACCGGTTGGCCGCGGATTTTCAGCTCGACGACCGCCGGGTGACCTTGATCGACACGGGTGGCATTGGATCAGCCCTGGGCGATTCTTTTGACGATCAAGTGCAAGCCGAAGCTGAACTCGCCATGCAGATGGCCGACACGATCATTTTCGTCACTGACGGCGCCGCCGGCATAACGCCGATCGACGAAATGCTGGCCAAGGAACTGCGTAAGACGAGAAAACCGGTCCTCGTCGCGGTCAATAAAATTGACCACCCGAAACATGAGCTTTTTGACGCAGAATTCTCGCGACTCGGTTTCGAGCATATTTTCGCGGTGAGCGCCGAACACGGACGTGGCATCCTCGAACTTACGGACGCTTTAAAAGCGGGTTTGTGGAGCCAATTCCCGTTGGAGAACGGCACAGAAGAGGTCCAGGAACCGATTAAACTCGCCATTGTCGGGCGACCCAACGTCGGGAAATCGTCGTTAGTGAACGCTATCTTGCAGGATCAGCGAACCATTGTTAGCGATATAGCCGGTACCACTCGTGACGCCATCGATATCCCTTATCGCCGCGATGGCAGGGATTTCCTGCTGATCGACACTGCCGGTATCCGGCCTCGCAGCAAGCACAACACTTCAGTCGAAGTCTTTAGTGTCATGCGCTCCGAAAAAAGCATCGAACGCGCCGATATTTGCGCATTGGTGGTGGATGCCGTCGACGGGGTCACTGCTCAAGACAAGAAAATCGCCGGGTTAATCCAGGAGAACGAAAAACCCTGCTTAGTCGTAGTCAATAAGCTCGATCTAGTAAAGCCGTCGACTCGGGTGCGAGACTTCGTCGAGGCGGTGCTAGGTCAAATCCGTTCCAACCTTTTCTTTCTGACCTACGCACCCATTGATGTCCTTTCTGCTCACACCAGAGAAAACCTCGACCGCCTGTTCAAAAGCATCGACAAAATCGAGAAACATTCGGAACGCTTTCTTGGCACCGGAGCGCTCAATCGTTTACTCCAATCTGCCATAGAAGCGCATCCTCCCCCCTTAAGAAGTAACCGTCGTTTAAAGCTTCTTTACGCGACGCAAATCGACCCCAGCAACACGCCCGGGATCAAACCGCCAACATTCATCCTATTTGTGAACGATCCAGCGGCGTTGACCGATGACTATCGTCGTTATCTCGAATCCAAAATCCGAGAACACCTGGGATACTATGGCCTCCCGCTTCTGTTCCGCCTCAGGTCGCGGCGGTGATGAGGGGCTTAGCATAATGACAAATGACAGATGACAAATTCGGCGGGCCCGCGTCGCATCTGTCATTTGTCATCTGTCATTTGTCATTTCATGGTTCATCGCGCGCCAGACGCGCGCGATGAACCATGAAAAGCCTCTGGAACGACCAAGACTCCACCCAATTCAAAACCGATCTCGAACAACGGGTTTACACTTCTCGTCTTTTAGGACGCGATAGATCCCTGGTCCTACATGGCGGCGGTAATACGTCAGTCAAGCTGACCGAACCCGACCTCTTCGGTGAGCCGGTCGATCTGTTGTACGTGAAAGGGAGTGGCTGGGATTTGGCTTCTATCGAAGCAGCTGGGTTTGCTCCGGTACGAATGGAACATCTGCTGCGACTGTCCCGTTTACCGGAGCTGAGTGACTCCCAGATGGCTAACGAGCTTCGCGTAGCCACGATCAGAGCGGATGCTCCCGCACCCAGTGTGGAAGCCATTCTACACGCAATTCTTCCTCATAAATTCGTCGACCACACTCACTCCGACGCACTGGCCTCGATTATCGATCTTCCATCTGCTCAGGAACGATTGACTGAGATCTATCATGACCGGGTTGTGGTCATCCCTTATGTCATGCCGGGGTTCGCCCTATCCCGAGCATGTGCGGAGATCTTCCCGAAACTAGTCACCAAAAACACCATCGGGCTAGTGCTGCTCAAACACGGCATCTTCTCTTTCGGCGCCACGGCCAAAGAATCGTACGAGCGGATGATCGAGCTTGTTGATCTCGCCGAACGTTATCTGCAGCAACATAATGCTTGGCAAATCACCCATCAAAGTTCTTCTTCTTCAGCCGCACAGGTTCGGTCCGATATTGCCTCTCTGCGAAACGAAATTGCCAAGGCCGCCGGTAAACCCGTGATCCTCTCGCTGCACGACGAAATCAAATTTCTGGCGTTTGCTCAGCGAAAAGATCTCGATATCATCGCAACCCGAGGTCCGGCGACACCGGATCATGTTATCCGCACAAAACGGATCCCGTTGCTAGGCCGGAACGTCCAGGGGTACGCGCAGGCCTACCGTGATTATTTCGAAAAGATGGCCAGCCGATCTCAACGATCCTTGCAAATGCTCGACCCTGCCCCTCGCATCGTTCTGGATCCAGAGCTCGGTATGATCAGCGTCGGCAAGAGCGCTGAAGAAGCCGCCGTTGCCGGCGAACTCTACGATCACACCATCGATGTGATCTCGCGAGCTGTCGTGCTCGACGCTTGGGAACCCGTCACTCCGGAAGCGGCCTTTGATGTCGAATACTGGGAACTTGAACAAGCTAAACTCGGCAAAGCCGGCTCATCCAAACCATTAATAGGTGAAGTTGCGCTGGTTACCGGCGCCGGCTCTGGGATCGGCAAAGCCTGCGCCGATGAACTAATGCAGCGCGGCGCCGCCGTGGTCGCTCTCGACATAAATCCCGCGATCGTAAACCAATCAAATAAAAAATCGTTCCTCGGCATGCAGTGCGACATCGTCGATGAAGCCGCACTGGAAACCGCTCTTGAAACCGCCGTTCGTCGGTTCGGTGGGCTCGACATAATGATCCTAAACGCCGGCATCTTTCCTTCTACCAAGCGGATCGAAGATCTCGATCTCGCCACCTGGCATCGGACCATGCGCGTGAATCTGGATGCCAACTTATCGTTGCTGCGTTTGAGTCATCCGCTACTGCAATTGGCGCCAAGCGGCGGTCGAGTCGTAATCAACGCGTCTAAAAATGTACCGGCTCCCGGTCCCGGCCAAGCCGCTTACTCGACTTCTAAGAGTGCCCTCACGCAATTGGCTCGAGTGGCTGCTCTGGAATGGGGTAAAGACAAGATTCGCGTCAACGTTGTCCATCCTAACGCTGTGTTCGATACCGGTCTTTGGACCCCCGAAGTCCTGCAACAACGAGCCGCCAGTTACGGTTTGTCGGTCGACGACTATAAACGAAACAACGTGCTCGGGGCCGAGGTCACAAGCCGGATTGTGGCCGGTGTCATCGTCGAACTCTGCGGACCCACCTTCTGCGCAACCACCGGAGCCCAAATCCCCATCGACGGCGGCAACGATCGAGTCATCTAAGGGTTCAAGGTTATAAGTTTTAAGTTCTAGTTCTAAGTTTTAGGTTGTTAAGTTAGCGCCGCAAATCAGGAGAAGCGCGTTCGCAGGCTCCATTCGAGGCGCATAGCGCGCAACTTCAAACTTAAAACCTACAACCTTAGAACCTGGAACCTATAACCTCCGGAGTTGCTGGCGAAGACGCTCCACCTCCTGCATCAGATCCAAAACGATGCGGAGACTCGGGCCTTCCAATCGCATCTCGGTTCGCAAACTCTGGATCCGGCGCAGCCAGTAGATTCCGTCCTCATCGAACAACGGTTCTCCGTCGTCCTTATAACGAGTCGCTCTTATCAGGCCTTCGCGGCAGTAGGTTCGAATGCCATCTGGGTCTACGGCCGTATACTCAGCGGCGGTCGTGACATCGAATAGTTTGCCGGTATCCGGATTAATCACCGTCAATCGCACGTACTCCTTCGTCTCGTGGTTGCTTTCACCGCTCATAGGTAATCTCAGTAATCAGTGCCGACCTCAATCTGTCTTCTCTTTGCGCCTTCGCGTCTTTGAGTGAGATTTTTCTTTGTTTCAAGCTCGCGGATCAAACTTAGAAGTCTTAGCGAGTTCTTCCCATAAACGGCGTTGCTCCGCCGTAACGGTTTCCGGAACCTCGATCCGGACCACCGCATAAAGGTTTCCCCGCTTCCCATCCGAGCGAGTGAGGCCAAGGTTGGCAAGTCGAAAAGTCGCTCCGTTGACTGTCCCGGCCGGGATCTTCAGCTTGGCGTGGCCATCCAGCGTGGGGATATTGATGCTGGACCCCAACACGGCTTCCCATGGCGCTAATTCCAGGTCGTAATAGAGGTCCGCGTCTTGCCAGCGGAAATCTGGATGTTTCTGGAAAGAAATCCGTAAGAACAAATCTCCCCCGTTCTCTCCCTGACCAGCTAACCGGATCCGTTGGCCCTCCCGAATACCTGCCGGAATTTTTACTTTGTAGGTGTCCGTCTTCGCCGGTTGGCCAGATTGATCCGCTCGTTGCAAGGTGATGGTTCGCGTCGAACCGTGTAGCGCTTCTGAAAGGCTCACCAGCATGTCCGCCTCAACATCGCGTTTTCGTGGACGGCGAGGCCTCTCAGCTTCAGCATCAAAGTCGGGAGCCCCCGCATAGGATCGCCGGGTACCGAAGAATTGTTCGAAAAAGTCGCTGAACCCGGTACCGCCGAAATGAAACTCAGCGCCTCCTTCAGGCCCTTCTTGAAAGGTCCAGCCTTCCGGCGCACCTCCCATTCCTCCCGGAGCTCCTGCAAATTCGCCGCTTTGCCAAGCCGCCCCTAGTCTGTCGTACTTCGTCCGCTTCTCCGGATCGCTTAAGACCTCGTAAGCTTCATTGATTTCCTTAATTTTTTCTTCGCCTTCCTTTTTGTCCTTTGCCACATCAGGATGGTATTTCCGCGCCAACTTTCGGTAGGCAGACCGGATCTCATCCGGGGTCGCAGTTTTGCTGACGCCGAGCGTCTCGTAATAATCCCTGAATTGCGTAGCCATAGATGGAGGAGCTAGGAGCTAGAATCTAGGATCTAGGAGGTTCCTCGCCATCGTTCAATGTAGCTCGCAGACACGATTTTCAAGGTTTCTAGTCGTCTTCCTCAATCGTTCTCGTCCTCGTCCTCGAAAATGAGTACCCAGCGCTACCAATTTGCCCAAAAACCAACGCGTCTACCCCTTCCTAATTCTAGTTTTTCTCGCCAAAGCTGTTATTGCTTCCTCATGCCAGACGATCGCTTGTGGCCGGTCTCCATCAAAGGCGTCGTCTTTGTCGAAAAGAAAGTCGTCTTACTCCTGAACGATCGCGCCGAATGGGAGCTCCCCGGCGGACGGCTAGAGAAAGGCGAGACTCCCGAAGCCTGCTTGATACGGGAGCTCAACGAGGAATTAGATTGCGCTGTCGCAGTCGACAAGTTGCTTCTGGCAGAAGTTCTCGAAGTTGTTCCGGGAAAACGCGTTCTGATTCTAGCCTATCGGTGTTTACTCCCCTCACCCATAGCCGAGTTCAAGCTCAGCGAAGAACACAAAGAGGTGCGTCTATTTTCAGCGTCAGAACTCAGTCAAATTCCGATCCCGGAAGTCTATGTGAGCGCAGTCACGCGGGCGAAAGATGCTAACCTTTTGACGGAAACAGTTTCGCGATAAAATTGTTCACCGAGGACCGCCAAACGTTCATGGAATGGACCTCATCCGCGTACTCTTCGTAAGTGTATGGGATGTTCAATTTGTCCAATCGCTCGACAAACTCCTTCGTCTTCGGACCGGTTATGGGGTCGTGGCTACCGGTAGTGACGTATAGGTAGGAGATGTTCGCTTTAATCTGGGCGGGCGACTGCAGAGCCTGTTCCAGTGGTTCAGGCTCACCCAAAATCCCTGCGCTAAAAACGCCCAGCATACAAAACCGTTCCGAATGGATGAACCCACTGTAGACCGTCTGGAACCCACCCATGGATAGACCAGCTAACGCGGTAGAGTTGGCATCCGGCCGCACGCGATAGCGGTGGTTGACGAACGGAATGATATCTTCGAAAAGTTCGCGATCTTCGGTTTCCACGTTGGCATTCAGGTAACGCCCTATTTCAATTCTCGCTGTCTGGTCGGGATCCAGTGCGTGCGTGTCCGGAATCACGACCACCATCGGCACGGCTCTGCGCTCAGCGAGGGCGTTGTCCATGATCTGATGAATGCGGCCATCGTTTACCCAGGAATAAACGGTGTCACCGTAACCATGGTACAAATAGAGAACCGGATACATTCGTTGCTGCTCTTGGTCGTACCCGGGCGGTGTATAAACTAGAAGCGGACGCGTCACTCCCAAAACCTTGGACGAATAGAGCTCGAATCGCATCGTTCCGTGCGGAACATCGCGTATCTCATAAAAGGTTGGTTTGTCACCTGGTATCTCCAAATAACTAGTGCATACCTGTCGCTGCGGTTTGGGAAGTGAACTTCCAGGATCCGATAAAATTAGTCCGTCAACATCAAATTGGAGCTCGTGAATACCAGCCGCGAGCGGCCCGATGGTCGTCGACCAAAGGCCTTGGCCATCCTTTTTCAACGGGTATCGAGGCGCCCTTACCGTTGGCGGATTCGAGAAACCCACGAGCGCCGAGACCTGGCTAGCGCCCGGAGCCATCAGACGAAGAATCACGCTCCGATCCGATAAGACCTGCGTGGTGACGCTCGCCTTAGCGACAGCATCCGCCGGATTGAATTGTGCAGGCTCAAACTCCTTGGCCGTTCGTGGTAGATCGGACTGAGGGGACAAACCGGATTCTAGACTCATAATGGTAGGCTGCTCACCCGTGCGCAAGTCGGGCACTAATACGTGGCTTCTTCTTTTGTTTGATCGAGCCAGAGTAGAGTCAAGTACGCCCGGGAACCTTTCGTCAAGATCTTCTCGCCGTAAGCGATTCGGGAGCGCGGTACCGTCCTTGCGGGTCGTGATAACACCGGCTGCTCGCAGCACTCTGAAATGACGGGAGAGACTGGATTTCGGCATATCTATATCGAAGTAGCCACAAGGGATTTCATCCTTTTCCCTCTGAGCCAAATTGTTGAGGCGCACCGCTACATGGAAGCGACCACTCAAATAGGGAAGATCGTGGTGACAGTTTCCTAACGAACGAAGCCGTCAAGCTCAGTCGGACCACTACCAACTAGGACGCATGGCTGTCTCTTATTCGCGTCCGTTCACGGTTGATTTCGTGTAGCATTATACTTCGCATTTGGCGAAGACAGCACTTACGTTGTCTCGAAGTGCCGGGAAACTTGAGCGTGCCAGCCATGTTCTTTTGGGCGGCTGGCCCCGGAGCGAAAAAAAAGGCAGGCCCAGTAACGAGTTAGCGGACAAAAGCCAGCAACACACCCTTTTTCCATATGGTATTCCGTTTCCGAAGACGCCCCTCCCTCCTCTATGCCGGATATTCGTCTCGGCCGCAACCGGGTTGCGGGTGCTGCGGGTGCCTACTGGTTCCCTTATTGATCTGGCTCCTTTTGGTTCTGACTTGCGCGAAATGGACCGCGAAGAAGCTTTTGGCTCGTCTTTAGCGTAGTGGTGTGTCGTATAAAGTTGATAACAACTGGACCAACGGCGCCGCTTTTACAGTCCTTTGGGGTGGCTAAGACCTACTCAAGTCTTAGCAGCCGGCACGTCGGTACGAGACAGGATCAGAATCCGCAGAGCAACAACCCCAGCCCGTTTGCCGGCAGCCCAATTTTCTGCTGGGGTAGTACCAATCATTGAATGAATCCTTCCGGACCGACGCTGACTCCGCGCGATTTACCCTCTCTTCCAATGGCTGCCCGGTGAGTTCCGGACGGCTTCAAACCTAGCCAGTGGTCAAACCGCGAATGGATGTGAAAAAGGTAGGATCATTCGTGTCAATTCGCGGTTTGTCCGCAAATTGGCTTCATTTGCCGTCACTCCACGGCACCCAACCTCGCACTTGAGCACTTCGGAAACGCACCCTGAAACGGAAGACCTTCTTCTCCTCTGAGAAAATACTCCCGCTTTGCAAATCCACGCGGACCGGGACATAAACGCGAGTGACATCCACGGTCGTATGGAATCCGCGCTCGGAGAACACATCGATTAACATGGCCAAGGCGACCGGGTCCTGAAACAGCGCATCCTCCGAGTTGATGTTAGCAGTGCCCGAAATCGCGTGGCGAACGACAATCGGCATCATTTTCGTCTCAATAAATTCAATCACCCGGCCGAACGTTTCCGGACGTTCTACCTCGTAACTGTCTAGACGGCGAACCAGGTCCTGGCGGGCGTGCCGAACGATTTCGCTGGCCAGGGGTAACCTCCGCACCCTATCAAAAGTCCGCGGGTCTAGCTCCAGCGAGCTCTGGTACTCGAGCTCGCGGAGGATGTTGGCTTGCACCTCAGGGATCGGCGCTTGAGCGTTGACGAAGTGGTAATGAAAAATTTGCTTCAGGGAAACCAGCGCATCGTAGGTTTGCTCCTTGAATACGCGATAACGATTCCGAGCCAGTGCTTCGCTGGAATCCGTAGCTCGTTCCTCCCATAACTCACCAACGCCCGAACGAATAACTTCCTCATTGTGCGCCACCACCTGACGGCCCCGTTTAAGTTGACGGGCCACGCTCTCCCCTTCGTCTACGAACAACACCATGATCTGAAAGATGGGCTTCTTGAAATAAACCTCGTCCGGAGTCCCGGTGAACTCCCGTCGCAGCGCGATCATTTCGTCAAAGAGCAACTTAAGGCACTCGACCTGCACTTTGGTACGGGGAAAGCCGTCCAGCAGCGCACCGTTCTTATACTCGGGTTCCAACAGCTTACGGAACAGGATGCCGACTACCTCTCGATCGCCGACCATGCCCCCACGTGCTTTGATGGCAAGCGCTTCTGGGGTGTCGAGAAGCTGGGAAATGACAATCGGCGCCGCGTCAATACTGCGTACTGAGCGGATGAAATCGGAGTTGGTACCTTTACCAGCGCCCGGTGCTCCACCGAGCAAGATCAACTCCCTCGGGAACCTCATCTTGTTACGGCCGAGCTTCCCCTCTAGCTCGCGCCAAGCGGCTCCAAAAATGAGTTGTGCATCCTTAACTTCGAGATCGGCGGAGTTCGCTGCGGTGGTGACAAGGCCACTGCCAGTTCCTACGTTGTTAGTCTGCATGGGGTGCTCCTCGGTCAGATCTGCGCCTGGAAACGTGTCTGCGATCAAGCTCGGAATGTTTTTCTAAACATTAGTCCGGAACTCCTGGCGCTCATTGTACTCCTAATCGTTCTTGAACTCCCGCTCTTTCGCACAGAAGCCGGTGACGGCGTTTGGCGTTCGTGCCGTGCTCGTGCTCGAAAAAATGGAGTGAGCCGATCTCGTGGACAGTACCGGGAGGCTTTTGTCCCATAGGGATCAAGTGATAGTAGCCTGGCAATTTACTGCCAGGGATGACGCCCGACTGTTGCTAACCATGAAATGGTTTAACAGAACAGCCCAGGGCTTGAGCCAAGCTTGGTCCCTTCCCCGCCCATGAGGCTGGCTCCGCCAACGCCGGCAGCGGAGATAGCATCTAATTCGCAGCCTTCTCCCACGGGGGGAATTCCATTCGCCAGGCGCGATGTGTCGAGGATTCTAGATGACAAAATTTGCATCCGTGATCTGCCATCTGTGATTTATCATTCGTCCTAGGGACGAGCTTCAGGCGAGTCCGCGTCGGCCAGCCTGCTTTTGATTTGCAATTCACCCGTCCCGCCTGGCATTATCGATGCTGTCAACGGTCTGAGATTGGAACAAAGCGGCTTTACCTGGAACCACGAAGCACACGGATCCTTCATCCGTGCTGAACGCGCCGACGTCTCACTCCTTTTCGATTCATGCGCCCGGCGCTGGACGCTAAGAATCTACAAACGTCAAACCTCTTTTGGTCATCCTGTGACCTACGAAATTGCGTTTAAGGAGCACTACAGCCCAACCGTTGAACAAGCTGTCGCTCTGGCCAACGATATCCTGCTCGTGGAGTTGCAGTAGGAATGCCAACCGCGGAGCGGTTTAACAGAATAGCCCAGGTGCTTTAGCCCTGGTAGAGATATGGCGCCGCCCTGAAAGGGCGATCGAATTTGGTTCGTTGAGGCCCATCCCATCCGTGACCCGCTCGTCGGGCGCCCCTTCAGGGCGACACTCGTTTCGCCGTTTTACCCAGGGCTGAAGCACCTGGGGCTGTTCTATTTCGCCGCTTCGCGGCGGCCTCCCACCAATTATTAATCACCAATCACCTCTCACATCAATTCCCGGCGCTCCCGAGCGTTCCCGAGACGCGTAATCAGACAACGATTCCGGCAAATAGGACACAAAAGGTCATTACCAGGTAGGCATGATGCTAACGCGTACAGAGTTTTGGAACGCGACCGATCTCACTAACTCTCAGCGCGCGTTGTAAGGCTCTGACCGTTTAATGGAACTACAACATTCTCAAACCTACATAACCGAAGCACCTTTGCTCCGACCCCAGCGTATTGTCTCGGTCGATCTACTGCGCGGTTTAGCCATGATGCTCATGGTTCTGGATCATACCCGAGAATATTTCAGCGGGTTACCATTTCCGCCGGAAGACCTGAACCACACTTTTGGTGCATTGTTCTTTACTCGAGTTATCACTCATCTGGGCGCACCGATATTTTATCTGCTGACTGGCACGGGCGCTTATCTCTCGGTCGCTCGTGGCAAGACCGTCCGCGAAGTATCGCATTTCTTTTGGACCCGTGGCCTATGGCTAATATTTCTGGAACTGACTGTCGTGCGGTTCGCGTGGGACTTTACTTTTAACTCTGCGCCCCTTGTGCAAACATTCTGGGCGCTCGGTTGGTCGATGGTCGCCATGGCGCTGATTGTTAGGCTGCCGACTATCTGGATAGGCGTCCTGGGAGCAGCTATCATCGGCCTGCATAACTTGCTCGACTGGGTGTCTCCCAGTTACCTTGGAAAAGTAGCCGGTCTCTGGACCTTCCTCCACGTGCCCGGATTACTGTCAATCACTCCTCACTTCAGCGTCCTCGTAGGCTATACATTCATCCCCTGGGTAGGCGTCATGGCAGCAGGTTACGCCTTAGGCGCACTACTCGAAAAACCTGATCGTCGAAAACGGATCTTTGTATTGGGCGTCGGGCTCACATTGGCCTTTTTCCTGTTGCGATTCATTAATCTCTACGGAAACGGCGACCCCAGCCAGCCGTCCTTCTTCCCTTGGACCGTAGGCCCGTGGAAGTTCCAAGCTAACCCTACCTTGACGGTCATCTCATTCCTTAACACCCTAAAGTATCCGCCGTCGCTGGACCACCTGCTCGAGGCGCTTGGTCCCGCACTCATCATCTTAGCAGGTCTCGATACTTTCCGCGCAGAACGCGGTCTCGGGCACATAATGCTGGTATTTGGGCGGGTGCCCCTCTTCTTTTATCTGCTCCACGTCTTCCTAATCCACACATCAGCGGTGCTCGTTGGCGTTCTATTTCATCAGCCTGTCTCATGGCTTTGGCATGGAGAATTTGTTCTGAGTCACGCACCTGCGACCTATGGTCATCCCTTGATCTTTGTCTACGCGATCGCTCTGCTGATGCTGGCGATTCTCTACGTCCCCTGTAAATGGTACGCTGCGTTCAAGAGCCGTCATCGGGATTGGCCGCTCTTGAGCTACGTGTAGACTCAGGCGCGCCAAACTACATCGATCAAGCCGGCGTTGACGTTCACGCAGCCTCTTCATCCGAACAGGAGGTAGCTATCGATATGGCTACTAATCGTGGCGTCGTCTCGGTCGCCGATCAGATCGAACAGCTCCTCGGCATTCCTGAAGTCGATTGCGCCGTGGAATGCTTTTCCCCTTGTTGACCCGCATGGGCTATTCGGGAGCCTCCCACCAAAACCGAGGCCCGATCCTTCACTGCCACAAATACTTCACCAACCATCCGCGGCACTGATCGAGACGTTTATATTGCGCTACCGCATCCGGCATCGTCTCTAGGTTCCTCGCTAATCGTGAGGCCAATGCCGGCGACGCTTTCACTTCCTCGACCGGCACATGAAAGACTCTGATACCGAACAGCAACGCTCCCACCGAAATCGCCGTTAACACCTGCCACTCAATCCGTAAATAAACTCCCTGAGGATCTGCTACTGGCGCGATGGCCGGGATTTTGTGGCGCGGATGCTGATCTAACTCAGCCCCCCCAGTCAGCCCCCAATTCATTCGCTGAAAGAACTGGCCGGCCTCAATCCTGGATAACAACTTCGAAATGTTCGCTCCCAGATCGTCGTTGAGACCCGGCACCGGCGCATGCGTCAGAAACAGGCTTTTATCGATTTTTTCCCGCAAACTCCAACCAGACGGAAAACAGACACAACCGCCCCTAACCAGATGCGGCGCCACCCGATCCAATATCACAAAGTCCGGTTCCCAGCTTCGTGCCAGATTATCGATCGAAGTGGTATCGGCACCGGGCTCGAGTCCGTTTACAAAATCCTGGACCGCGGACCAAATTCCCTCATCCCGGATCGCCTGCAGATAATCGCTAACACTTGACTCCATGGCTTGCCGTCTAAGTTCTAGCAATCGTTTCTCTTCAACGTTCCGAAAAAAATCCGCCGGTTCCACTGAACCGATGCCCAGCGAAAACCGAAACTGCCCCGGCGAAAAGAGCTTCTCAGTTAGAACACGCCCAAGCATCACGAAAACTAAATCCAACCGCGAATGGACACGAACTAAAACTTGAACCGCAGATGGACGCAGATTTTCGCAGATTAGGTTTTCGGCCAGTCTTATCCAAGAGCTAGAAATGCTGTTTGCGACAGACGGCGCAATGAATGCCGACACCGAAATCCACGTATTCCGTGTGGTCCCCGGATAATTCTATCTGCATAAATCTGCGGTTGAGCCTTTCATTCGTGTCCATTCGCGGTTGTCCTCAATGGTCCTTCACAGGTGGCGGAGGGGTTATACTTCCAGCACCGGCCAATAGGCCAACCAACGTCTCATGGTTCCCATCCGGGATCAGGGTAACCTCTGCTCCTCCCTTGGTTATACGGTCGACCTCCAAAGTCTCGAACACGGCATTCAACACATCCGGATCCTGACCAATTTCGCGCAGTGCTTCACCGACTAACTGCGGGCGGACCGAGCGAGCTTTGGCAAACTCAGTGGCCGCCTGCCGTTCAGCCGCGCTGGTAATAATATCTACCTGGTTGTTACCTGCTTGGCGTATAGCAGAAGTAACCTGGCGCAAGCGGTTAACCACTTTTTGTTCGATCTGCCGGATCATCTCCGCATCGCGGAAATGCACTTTTCTTACGTAAACCGAGCCCAGCTCATACCCCCATTCCTGCGACTTCGGTGATACTTCCTGCCGGACTAAACGGCTCATCTCATGCCGATCCTCCAGTAATTTCTCCAAAGGCATATTACTGAGGGACCGAACCGTAGCATTCGCGACGTTCGCTTGTAACGAGCCGCGCGGATCCACATTCTTAAATAGAAAATCCACCGGGTTCTTGATCCGCATTTCGTACCAGACACCTACGCCCATCGGGGTCCCTTCCTCTGAATTAACCGGGTTACTCCGCAAATACTCCTGATCAAGACGGTGATCGATTTCATAGACTCGGCCAAAGAAACGGACCAACGCAGCCTGAGGTCCCAAGGTTAGCCAAAGCAAATGCAGCCCGGGTTGATCGACGATCCCTAATACTTTACCAAACAAAACATAAACCTTGCACCGGCCCTCATTCACCGTGGTGTAAAAGTTGATGACCTTCAGCCCGCCGAGAACGATCGGAAGCGCAAAAATGGAAGCGAAAAAGGTGACAATGAAAACGACGATAAAAATCATTTCTCCTCCTTTCGGGTCAGTACAACTCGTCTCGCTTTAGAAAACAGATCCAGCCTAACATTACGCAGGTAAGCCGGTAACGCGTGCTCGCCGCTCCTCTTCAGCTCCGCGATCTGTTGAGCCAGCCAACGCAACGGTTGTACTTCGGCTTGGGCTCGATTGGTTTCAATTTCCACCGCTCGTTTTGACTGTTCGATTTTCTGATCGGCCGAAGCCTGCGCGACACTAATCTTGGACGACACTTCGTTGTGAGCCGTATTGATTGCGGCTAAGGCCGACTCGATCTCGGGCGGAGGATCGATCCCGGTGATCAGCGACGCGTCTAATATCATACCGTAACGAGCAGAGGACGACAGACATTGCTGATCCATTTGATCATTCAGGTCGTTCAGATTCTTACGCAGATCGTTGATGGACACACCCGCTTTGGCCAGGCTTTCACTGGTCGGTTCGTTAACGTCGATGGTTGGATCTTTCACCAGCGGAGCTTCATAGTTAGCAATTCGTTCCCGAAGAATTGAGATGAAATATCCGAGCACATGACTGATCGGCCGCTTCACCCCGAACAAGTATGCGTAAATGTTCTGTTCACTGATCCGGTAACGCACCTGTCCGGTTAAACCGATGTTCAATTGGTCTTTAGTGACTGCTTCCAAGATCGTGCCGTTCGAATTCGCGCTCGGGGTATCCGGATCAAGGGCGATATTGATGGTTTGGATCGCAGTCGACACCTTATATACCCGTTGCCACGGCATCCGCAGATAAGGTCCGCCCGGACCAACCACACGAACCTGTGGATACACATACCGCTCCCGGTGTTCCGGACGCAAACTTTGGGCAATCGGTAGATCGAGCGTTGTACGGTCACCCAACCGCTCAGCTCGACCAAAATTCGTGATCACCGCCCGCTCATTTTGGTTCACTGTGTAAACCCCGCCCAAGAGACAATAGGTTAATAGGTACCCGATGACCCCCGCTCCGATCCCAAGGAAGACTTGGACAACCGTAAAATCCATAGCCAGAGCGTTATAATTCAAGCCACGCCAGATGGGCAAGCCTCATCGGGTCGAACCCGCCACCGAAGGACCGAAGACTTGAACCGCAGGTGGACCAGCCGTCGCGCGAGGCCATGGCGGGCAAGCTGCAGATTTAGCGACGGCTGGTCCATCTGCGGTTGAGTTTTTTGCGCTTTTCGCCTTACCGTTACCTCCGGTCCGGGTTTTACCATGGACCCAAAGACACCCCCACTCCCCTACCCATCAACGAACTACGAATATGAGCGATTCAGGAGAACAAACCTTCGATGAATTTCTCACAACAACTGATCTCCACTCATGGGATCGCAACTACATGAAGTGGTACGGCTCCATCGTGCTCAAACCTGCCGGCTTGGCTGATCCGTTTTCATTTACTCTCGTTGTATATCTGACCGATGCTCACGACAAGCGGTCGGGGATTTGTCATGTTTTCGAGTGGAGCCAGGAACGAGAAAGCCTGTGCGTCACCAAGAGTGTGCATTGTGCCGAGCCACTTCATGAAGACAACCGTTTAAAGGGCATGGATAAAGCCAGGAATGACCTTTTGTTCTTGCAAGCTCCAACTGACTCGGTCCCATCCCTGCTAGTCGAGACGTTCCTCGATGATCATTTCCGATCAGAGATCTGCCGGAGCCTGCAAGACCCTGAAAAGCGCCTGGCGATCTTGCACTGGCTTCAAGATCAACAGTTCTCGGTCTACCGCTTTCTCTCCGGTCCGCAGAGTTCCCGCAACATGTTCCAGAAGGCGCTGTTTCCGTTACGACCAGATTGCGAGAAATATTATCGGCGCGGAGAACATAAGGAGTAGGAGCCGGAGCATCTTGACGATCCATTTCGCGGGAAAGCGCTGACTGTCGAAGTCCGGCTGCGAAAAAGCGACGACCTAGCCACGGACTGCAGCACCAACGGAGCAACGAACGCCGTCGTCGACATTTATTACTAGTCAGTTCTGCGTTGCGATAGAGACGAGCTCCCGCTCGTCCGGGATTTTGCTGCGAAGCGGCTATACAGAATAGCCCAGGGTTTTAACCCTGGGTTATGCGTAGCGCGAAATCCGCCCTGAAAGTGGCGACCGAATTATGTTCTCGGCCGATTATCCTGACGCATCAATGTCGCCAGCGCGCGCTTTCCTGAACCAACTTCAGGTCAGTGCGTCGCACAAGGAGAAGATCCCGTACCGCAACGCGAAACATCTTCTTCGGCTTGCGTAAACTTTCCGTGCAATTGAGCCACGGTTCTAACGTCGAACTCCTGAAGAACCCATCCGCTCCTGCACTATGAGTCAACCCCCACCTATTCCTCCCACCAAAAAGCCAGGCTCGAAGTGGCTCCGAATCCTCACAGGTGTCTTTGCGATCGTGGTCCTGGTAATAAGCGGGCTGACTTGGCTTGGACATCAATTGATCGTCGGAAACAAATATGCCGCTACCACAAAAGAAACCGTCGATTACTCCGGAAACTCGACCAAGGAGGATGCCAAAGCCCTTGGCGAAGAGTTGAAAAAGATAGGCTATTTCGACAACAGCAAAGAGAAGGACGTTCTGCTCCATCGAGACCAAAGTGGAACGGTAATCAGTTTCGTGGTGAACGCTACCGCCTGGACCGATGAGGAAATGCTAAACGCATTCAAGACCGTTGGCGACACCCTCGCGACAGATTTGAATCTTCACCAGCTGAAGCTCAGGCTGATCGACGATCATCTGAACACGAAGAAAGAGATTACGATAAATTAGCTCTGAATGGCGAGTCGGACGACACCAAACGGTTAATCACCGAAATGCCGCTCTATCTTTGATTTCAAAAACCGCACCGAGTCGCGAAGTTCATCCATTCCGTGCATCCCGTCTTCGATTGACATCCAGGAATGAAATCCGGCCTCATGCAAGATTGTGAAAATTGTATCGTAGTCGTTAAGGCCCTTCCCGATGACGCCATGGGCCAGGCGGTTAGCGTAGCCGATTTCGTTTTCTTCTTTGCGCAGATCCTCTAGCGTGCCGTTTGTGAGATAGCGATCGCTAGCATGCATCGAGACCACGCGATGTTTGATCCTTTTAAGTAATTGAATTGGATCTTCTCCGGCCAAAACCGTGTTGGAAGGATCGAAATTCACTCCGAACCACGGTGAATCGATCTGCTCAACGATTTCCAAGAAAACATCCATCTTTTGCGCAAATTCGGGGTACCGCCAAAAGCTGTCTTTATAGTGGTTCTCCATGGTCAGGATGACCTGGTTTTTCTCCGCAAAAGGTAACAGCGATCTAAGCGCCGCAACCACTTGGGATACGCCTTCTTCACGCGAAACCTCTGGATATCGCTGCCCCGACAAAACCCGGCAGAACTTTCCTCCGAAGAAAGCGGTCAGCTCGATCATCCGTTTCTCGCGCTCAATCTCTGCGTTTAGCAGTTCTGGATTCGGCTGGGTAAAATCCGGTGAACAACATAGCATGGGCATTTGTAATCCATGCTTTTTGAGCTGATCTCTAACCTCTTCAAGAAAGGCCGGCTCGTCTTTCAAAAACCCGGAATAAAACTCCAGCCCATCCACGCCGAGCGTGGACGCCATTTCGATCCAGTCGAAAAGCGTCATGGTTTGATGCACGCACAAGTCGTCGATGTAGCACTTCGGAAACGCAGCGAGCTTCGGTTTCATGCTTGTCTTCCTCCAGAAATCATATTCGCATCCGTTTGCGTTTTTGCGCTTTTTTGCAGCTATTCATTCGGTTGCAGTCTACCGGTTGTGGTCTTTAAGTGAAATTAAGATGTCGGAATCAAATCAACCCATAGCGCTGGTCACTGGGGGTTCGCGTGGTATCGGCAAGGCGATCGCGTTAGCGCTAGCTAACCTGGGCGTTAGCGTTGCCGTAAATTATCGCGAACGCGCCGAGGAAGCGGCGTCTGTTGTCGAGGCTATTCATCGAAACGGCGGCCGCGCCGTCGCCAGTGCTGCCGACGTCTCGGTGGCCAGCTCCGTGCAAAGCATGATCGCTACGATCGAAGCGCAGCTCGGCTCGATCGACATTCTCGTCAATAACGCCGGCATCGCGATAACACGCGGTCTCGATGACATCACCGAAGACGATTTTGACCGCACCATCGCGGTGAATTTGAAGTCCGCCTTTCTCTGCACCCAAGCCGTATTGCCGCACATGCGTGCACGGCGCTGGGGTCGGGTCATCAATATCTCTTCGATCGGAGCCCGGATCGGCGCACGCTCGATCAGCGTCGCCTACGGCGCTGCTAAGGCTGGGATAGAAGGTTTGACCCGCGCCTATGCTCTAAGACTCGCGCCCGATGGCGTTACGGTAAACGCCGTCGCACCCGGCTTGATCGACACAGAGATGGGCAAACCGTTGATCGACGCGGGCATTGCTGCCCACATACCCGTCGGTCGCGTCGGAACCGGTGACGACATCGCACAGACCGTCTTGCTCCTGGTCCAAAACGGCTTCATCACCGGCCAGACCCTCGCAGTAAATGGCGGTTCCCTCTTTTCGTGATGAAATGGCACCGATTCTCGGTGGGATGAGCTCCCGCTCGTCCGATGGGACACTTTACTAGTCTCACGTTCGCGACTCTCTTAACCACTGTGGCTCGAGCCAAAAAAACTATGGAAGGCACAACACTGGCGCCCTCGCCCGAAAATCTTGAACAGGCGGTGCCGAGTACCATACTTGGTCCGAAGGCCGGCGATGTTCTACCCGAACTCCCTGCGCCTCCGACTGCTTCCGTCAGTGAAAAGCTATTGCCTGGATTCCAGTCAAGCGACGTGAACACATCGGGAGCTACCATCCGGGTCCTTTCAAAAGGCAACGGCCCGCCGCTTCTGCTGATTCATGGTCACCCGGAAACGCATGTCACCTGGCATAAGATTGCCTCGCAGCTTGCCGAGCACTACACAGTTATCCTGCCGGATCTTCGAGGCTACGGTGACTCCAGCAAGCCCGGTTATAGCCTGGACCATGCAAATTACTCTTTTCGCGCTATGGC